>JAYSVE010000813.1:0-3020 GCA_043718725.1 Methylibium sp. | reverse complement strand
TTCCGTTCTCCGTCGTTGTCATCGCTTGCGGGCTGAGCTGCGGCGCCTTCGCCCAGGACAAGGCCGATGGCGAATGGCGCGGCATTGGCGGCGCGTCGCTGGCGACGACGTCGGGCAACACCAGCACCACGAATGTCTTGTTGAACGCCGACATGGCTCGCGCCACGGCGGCCGACAAGATCAGCCTGGGGGCGATGGTCAATTACGCTCGCAGCAAGAACGCCGGGGTCAGCCAGACCACGGCCGACAAGTGGGCGGCCCAGGGCCAGTACGACTACAACCTGAGCCCGCAGTTGTTCGTGTTCAGCAAGCTCGGGCTCGAGGCCGACAAGATCATCGACCTCAGCCTGCGCACCTCGCTGGCCGGTGGTGTGGGCTACAAGCTCATCGAGACCAAGGAACTCGCGTTCACCGTGTTCGGCGGCCTGGGCTACACCACCGACAAATACAGCGTCAACCAAACGGTGGGCGGCGACACCGGGCGCAAGTTCTCGCGCACCAGCCTGTACGTGGGTGAAGAATCCTCCCACCAGTTGGCGCCCAACGTGGCGTTGAAGCAGCGGCTGGACCTGTACCCGGGCCTGACCGGCGACAAGGCTTTTATGGCCAGGTTCAACGCCGGGTTGAGCGCGATGAGCACGACGCTGAACCTCAACGTCGCTGTCGTCGACACGTACAACAGCCGGCCGCCGGTCGGGCTCAAGCGCAACGACCTGGGCATTTTCACCGGCGTGAACGTGAAGTTCGGCGCGCTGCAGGCGGCACCGGTTCGGCACCGCGCAAGCCGCGCGCGTGCCGCTCGCTGGGCAAAGAGGTCGGCTCGCACCGGCCTTTTTTTCTTGACCCTTCACCGGTTCAGTTGGCGCGCCCGGCACCGAGGCGGCGCGCACCGGCCAGGTCGATCACGGTGCCGATCAGCAACTGCGGCCGGATCGGTTTTTCGATGCAGGCCTGGTAACCGGTTTGCAATGCGCGGGCGTGGTCCTTGGGCCGCGTGAAAGCCGACATGGCCGCGGCCGGCAGTTGCGCGCAAGCCAGGCCCAGGTCGTTGCGCACGGTCGCAATCAGTTCGTAGCCATCCATGCCGGGCATGCCGATGTCGCTGATCAGCAGGTCGGGCAGATCCTCACGCAACCGCGCCAGCGCCGCCGACGCCGACGCGGCCGTGACCACGCGGGCGCCGGCCTCGCAGAGCAGGCGTCGTGCCAGTTCCAGCACATCGTCCTGGTCGTCGACCAGCAGCACCGAGATGCCGCGCAGGTCGCCACCCTGATGCTCCTCCAGCGGCGCGGTCGCCGTCGGCGGCGCCCGGCGCGCGGGCAGCGACGGCGGCGCCGATTCGCGTCGAGCCATCCCCGGCAAGATCAACTCGAAAGTCGCCCCCAGGCCGAGGCCGGGGCTGCGGCCACAGACCGAACCGCCATGAAGCTCGACCAGTTGCTGGACGATAGCCAGCCCCAGCCCGAGCCCGCCGTGCGACCGCGCCGCGCTGCCGTCGGCCTGGCTGAAGCGGTCAAACAGGAACGGCACGAATTTCGGATCGATGCCGCGGCCGGTGTCGCTGACGGTCAAGGTGACCGCGCCGGTCCGCAGCACGCCGGTCGCCACCGTGACGACCCCGCCTGCCGGCGTGAACTTGAGCGCGTTGCCGAGCAGGTTGGCGAGCACCTGGTGCAGCCGCGTCGCGTCGCCGCTCACCAGCGCCGCCCGGTCGTGGGCGATCGCCAGGTCCAGCGTCACCCCTTTGGCCAGGGCCGCCGGGCGCAGCGTGTCGACGGCGGCCAGCGCGACCAGGTCGACGTCAACGGGCCCGATGTCCATCTTCAGCTTGCCCGAGACGATGCGGTTCATGTCGAGCAGGTCTTCGATCAGGCGCGCCTGCACCGCGCCGTTGCGGGCGATGGCTTCGACCCCGCGCTTGACCACGTCGGCATTGGCGGTCGAGCGGGTCAGCACGTTGGCCCAGCCGACGATCGCCGCCAGCGGCGTGCGCAGTTCATGGCTCAGCGTGGCGAGGAACTCGTCCTTGATGATGGCGACGCGCTCGCTTTCGCTGCGCGCCGCCCGTTCGGCCTCCAGCAAGTCCTCGCGCCGCGCCTCGATCTGGCGCCGCTCGGTGATGTCGTGCATGACGCCCAGAACATGCTCGACCCCGCCGTTGTGATGCGGCTCAGCCACCAGCCGCCCGGCCCAATGTCGCAGCCCGGTCGGCCCGTCGAACGCGAACTCGATGTTCCGCTCTTCGCCGGTGGCAAGCACCTGTTGCAACGCCCGCTCCAACAGCTCACACAGTTCGCCGGTCATGCCGAGCTCGCGGTGGGTCTTGCCCACCACCTCCGCGGGTCGCCACCCCATCGCATGCGTCACGGCGGCATTGACGAACACGTGGCGCAGATCGCGGTCGAAGCGCGTCATCACGTCCGGCGCGTTGTCGGTCAACGTGCGCAATTCCTGTTCACTGGCGCGCAGGCGTTCCCGGCTGTCCAGCAAGGCTTGGGCGTCGACCCGGCGCGCCGTCGCATCGCGCGAGATGACCAGCAGGCGCAAGACCTGTCGGGTCAACGGTTCGCGGATCGGGCTGACGCTGACCTCCCACCATTTCATCAATCCCTTGAGCGTGGGGCAAGCGCCCTCGAAGGCCATGGCTTGCCCCAGCGCCGCACTGCGCACCGCCGCCTCGACCTCGGCGCGGGCCGCCGGCGGCCACAGCCCGGCCCATGCCTGACCCGTCACACTGTCTGCCCGGTCGAGTTCGAGCAGGGTCTGGCCATTGCGGTTGACGCGCTGAATTCGCCCGTCGACGTCGAGCACCTTGACGCAGTCGATGCTGCTGTCGAGCAGGCTGGCGCTGAAGGCCTCGCTGTCGCGCAGCTCGGCATCGACCCGCCTGCGCTCGTTCGCCAGCGCCACCTGTTTGGCCATGCCGGCCATGAAGTCGAGATCGTCACGGCTGAATCCGTCGCGCAGGCGCGACGCGAAACACATCGTCCCGACCACCTGCTCGCCGCCCAACAGCGGGT
>JAYSVE010000812.1:0-3022 GCA_043718725.1 Methylibium sp. | reverse complement strand
AGACCTTGTTCAGTCCCCGGCAGCGAAACGCTACGTCTGTTTCAACTTGCCGCCGTGGCGTTCGATCGAGCCCGGGTGGCGGGCGCCGCCACTGGGCGTAGCGGGCCGGCTGCATCCAGTTACGAATCTCGCCGACTTGTAATCAATGCGCACCGCAGCCGTAGAACGGTCACCGGAGTCGCCATTCGTTACGCCAGGGCATGCCCACCGTCGCCTACCCTGCGCGTCCTCCGAACGTTTGCGCAACGCCGAACCGCGGCCACCGCGGTTGGCTGGCATGGATGAACAACGGGCCCGCGCCTGCCTTTGAACGCCGCCGCACCCGTGCCTCATCGTCTGCCGACCGACTGGCGATGCATCGAAGCGCAGGCCACCCTCAAGGAATTCGAATGCACGGCGTCCTGTCCTTCCTTTCTTGCACCTTCCGACTTGTCGCCCTGCCCCTCATGTGCTGCGGCCTGCTGGCGGCGCCCGTTGTAGCGGCCCAGGGCGACGCCCCGCCGCCGGCGCGCGCCGGCGTGGCGGCTCCGATGGATGCCGAGGGAGTCCTCGAAATCCTCGTCGAAGACCACCCCCAGGCGAGCCGCACGCGCCACTACCTAAAGACCGACAGCGGGCGCGTTGAACTCCAGTTCAAGGGCCGGCCGCCGGCGCTGCAAAGCGGTGCGCGGCTGCGGGTGCGCGGGCAGCTTTCCGGCAACCTGCTGGCCTTGGACGAGACCGGCACGTCGAGCCTGACGGTCACCGCCGCCGCGCCGCTGCCGAATGCCGCCGGCGCGCAGAAGGTGGCCGTGCTGCTGGTGAACTTTCAGGACGATTTGAGCCAGCCTTACACGCTGGCCCAGGCAAACGATGTCGTCTTCAACCAGGTCAGTGGCTTCATGCGCGAGAACTCGTTCCAGACGACCTGGCTGGCCGGCAACAGCGTGGGTTGGCTGACGCTGCCGATGGTGTCGACCTGCGTCACCAGCGACACTGCGACGGCCGCCAAACAGGCGGCAAGCACGGCCGGTGTCGACCTGGCTGCGTACAGCCGCTTCGTCTATGTGTTCCCGCGCAACGCCGCGTGCGTCTGGTCGGGGGTCGGCAGCGTCGGCGGCACGACGACCGACGTCTGGATCAATGGCCGGCTCGATTTGAAGACCGTGGCCCACGAGCTGGGCCACAACTTCGGCCTGCAGCACTCGCATTCGAGCGACTGCGATCTGACGCCGCTGGCCAACACCTGCACCACCTACGACTACGGGGACGTCGCCGACGCGATGGGCGCCAACACGGCGGGCCACTTCAATGCCTTCCAGAAGGAGCGGCTGGGCTGGCTGAACAGCGGCACGCAGCCGCCGATCTCGACCGCGACCGCGAGCGGGTCGTACACGATAGGCGCGTTTGAAACCTCAACCACCAACGCCAAGGCGCTCAAGGTGCTGAAGTCAACCGACCCCGGCACTGGAGCGAAGACCTGGTACTACATCGAATACCGTCAGGCGATCGGCTTCGACGCGGTGTTGGCCAGCCTGTACCAGTCGAACCTGGTCAACGGCGTGTTGATCCGAACCGGCACCGATGGCGACCGCAACAGCAGCTACCTGCTCGACATGACGCCCAACACCGTGCCGACTTTCGACATGACCGACGCCGCGCTGCTGCCCGGGCAGGCCTTCGTGGACAGTGCCGCCGGTGTGACGATCACGCTGACCGCCCGCGACGCGACGCAGGCCGCGGTGACCGTGACGCTCAGCCCGCCATCGGGCTGCGTGCGTGCCAACCCGAGCGTCACCATCTCGGCGGGCGGGGCGGGCGTCGCCGCTGGAACCGCAATGAGCTACAGCGCCAGCGTCACCAACAACGACAACGCCGGTTGTGGCGCCTCTGCGATGAATCTGCTGTCGACGCTGCCGGTCGGCTGGAGCGGCAGTTTCGCCAACCCCAGCGTGTCGCTGATTCCCGGTGGCGCCGCGACGACGACCCTCACCGTCACCTCGGCGGCGAGCGCGAGCGCGGGAGCCTATCCGGTCGGCGTTCGCGTGACCCATGGCTCGAGCACCAGCCACACGGGCACGGCAAACAGCGGCTATGTCGTCGCGGGTGCGCTCGCCACAATGGTCACGACCAACAAGACCGTCTATGTCAGAAACGACAGCGTCGTGATGAGCGCCAGCGTCAGCTCCGCCGGCCTCCCGGTCGCCAACGCCAACGTGGCGTTCACGATCGTCAAAGCGAATGGTGCGACGGTGGTGCAGAACGCCAGCACCAACGCCTCGGGCGTCGCGAGCGCGAACTACCGCGTGACACGCAAGGACCCGGTCGGCGCCTGGCAACTGCGTGAAAACGCGAGCTACCTGGGCTCGACGGCCAGCGCCATCGGCGGCTTCACCGTGCAGTAAACACACGATCAAAGTAAAGGGCGGGGTGTTCCCCGCCCTCTTGTTGTCGACGGACGGCCGCGCGCTCCAGCACGGCCGCCTTCCCGCTCAGTCCCTCAGTCGCTCAGCGGCTGAGCTTGAACTGGTTGGTCTGCGTCACACCCTTGCTCGCCGGGCATGAAGCCCCCGTGCACTGGTCGCCTGCCGTCGTGCAGGTCGGGCACAGCGTGCATTCGGCCGTCGCCGTGTCCGGTGGAACCTCGAAGCCCAACGGCGCCGTGGCGGTGGCCGTCACGGTGTCGCTGAACTTCGCGAGCCCCGGCACCAAGGTGCTGGTCCCCAGGTTCAGTCGGTTCTCGGCGGCCGACGGGAAGTAGGAGGCCGCAAACGTCTTGCAGGCGCCGACGGCGAGCGTCTGGCCCGAACCCAGCAGATTGACGCCAACAATGACGTTGTCCGTCACCGCGACGTTCAGCAGCGTTGAATCGCCCGTGTTGCAAACGTTGCCCGCGACGTCGACCTTGACCACCAGTTTGTTGTTGTCCAACGCGAGGGTCGTGCTGCAGGTCTTGGTGACGTCAAGCAGCGGCGAGAGTTGGATGTTCGGGCAGTCGGCCCCGGCCTGTGCCGTCACGGTGGCGCCACCCGCGCTCGCGCTG
>JAYSVE010000811.1:0-7104 GCA_043718725.1 Methylibium sp. | reverse complement strand
GCGGAAACAAACGCTTGAGAGAGTCGCCCACCAGCGAAAACTGCTCGGACAGGCCCGCGAGCCGGTGCATTTCGCCGCCCGCCACCGCCGACCAGGACTCCTTCGCCGCCGACACTCGCTTGCGTGCCTGGGCAATCCAGGCAGGGTCGAACTGACCCAGCACGCTGCGCGAATAGTCGACGGGCGTCTGCGCGACCATGCCATAGGCCTGCCGAACCGCGGACAGCCGCGCCGCCTTGTGGTTGTCGCTGGGCGCCGCGCTTTGCGCGCAGAAAAACAGCAGGTCTTTCGCGAGCCGCTCCGACACGTCGGAATCGCCGCGCTCGAACACCCCGAACTGCGCCAACAAGCGCGAGGCGACGCGCTTGGTGTAAATGTCCCCAGGCAACAAGCCGCGGGCCTGGGCCTCGAAGACGGCCGAGGCCAGTTTCCACAGGGTGGCGACATGTTTGTCGGTGGCGCCGGCGCCGAGGCCGGCGAAGATCTCGCTGACCCGGGCCGCCGAAAATTTGGGGTTGTCGTCGCGCACGAGCTTGAGCAACTCGCGCTCGAACAAGCCGCGCGTTTTGGCGTCGGGCAGGCGCGCCACCGCCGCCAAACTGGCGGGCAGGTCGCGCCAGAGCCAATCGACCGTCCACAGGTCGGCCGGATGGGTTCGGTCTGCTCCGGCCACGACCTGAACGGCACGGTACTGGGGAAACAACGACAGCGGCGACACCGGCTTGCCGGCCAACATGCGCGCCAGATAGTCGAGCAGCGCAAAGGACGCCCGCTCGATGTCCTCGACGGCGGACAACACGAGGGTCTCGGGCTTGGAGGCAAACCGGATCACCGCGGCTTCGCTGGCACGCAACACGGTTGACGATGCGCGCAGGCCGACCAGCTCCAGCGCCCCGACACCCTGGTGGATCTGCACCTTGGCGCCTCGCAGGATGGCCGGATCAACCACGTCGACATCCGACTGGCCCAGGGTTTCGGCCTCCCGCAGGTGGCGCCGCAGCGCCTTGTGCGACGACTCCAACGAACGGCGCAACTCCTCATGCACCCAGGCCAGCGCGCTCAGATCGTCGATTGGCTCACTCATTGTTTCGCTCATGGTTTGCTCGTCATCGTTGGCGCCGTTCACGCGGTTGGAGCGGTCCTGCGAGGCGCTCGACACGCCCCTTGAATCAGGCGATCTTGAACCGCGCCACCGACTCTTTCAACTCGTCTGCAATCTTGGAGAGCTCGCGCACCAGGCCGGCCGTCGAACGCGTGCCCTCTTCGGTCTGTTCGGTCACCGCGAAAATGTGCTGAATATTGGCCGCGACCACGTTCGCCGACTGCGCTTCGCTCAGGGCCTGGTTCGAGATCTGCCCGATCAGCTCGGCCAACTGGCGTGACACCCGGTCGATTTCGCCCAGCGCGGTGCCGGCCGCATCCGACAGCCTCGCCCCCTCGACGACGCCTTGTGTCGAACGCTCCATGGCGCCCACGGCGTCCTGGGTGTCGGTTTGAATCGTCTTGACCAGTGCCGCAATCTGCCGGGTCGCGTCGCCGGAGCGCTCGGCCAGGCGCTGCACTTCCTCGGCGACGACGGAGAAGCCGCGACCGGCATCGCCGGCCGACGCCGCCTGAATGGCGGCATTGAGCGCCAGCACGTTGGTTTGTTCGGTGATGTCGGAGATCAGCTCGGTGATCTCGCCGATTTCCTGCGACGACTCACCCAGTCGCTTGATGCGCTTGGAGGTTTCCTGGATCTGGTCGCGGATGGAATTCATGCCGCCGATCGTGTTTTGCACGGCGCGCAGACCCGACTCCGCGGCCTGCAACGACTGCCGCGCGACCAGCGCGCTCTCTTGGGCCTGGGCCGACACGTCGTTGATTCGGCCGGCCATTTGCAGCACCGATTCGCCGGTGTCGCGAATCTCGCGCAGTTGCTCGGTGGACGCGGCCAGGAGCTCGGTCGAATTCGCTTCGACCTGGGCGGTCGTGTCGGTCACCCGGCCGACCGTGCCTTGAACCTGGGTCACCAGCGTGCGCAGTTCCTCGACCGTGTAGTTCACCGAGTCGGCGATGGCGCCGGTGATGTCTTCGGTCACGGTCGCCTGCTGGGTGAGGTCGCCTTCGGCAACGGTCTGCAATTCGTTCATCAAACGCAGAATGGCCGCCTGGTTGGCGTCGTTGACACGCTTGGCCGCCTGCTCCTGGCGCTGGGCGTCCAGGCGCTGGTTCTGGGCCATCGTCGCCTGGCTGGCCTGGTCTCGAACGAACAACCGCAGGAAACCCGCGCCACCGGCCAACAACAGCGCCAGGGGCACCAGCAACAAGGCCAGGTTCGACGCGCCGAAGCCGGCCACCTTGGTGAGGCCTTGCTGAACCGACTCCAGGCCGGTGCGCAGCGGTTCGCTGTCGGCAATGATGGCCACCTGAGCTTCGCGCGCGGCCACCATGCCCTGCAGATTGCCCAGGATAGAGCCCGACTGGCTGCGCGTTTCCTCGTAGAGCTTGAGCAGGGCGTTCAGACGCTCCTTGGTTTCGGCGTCTCTGGTTCCCGGCAATCGCAGTTCCGGATTGCCGTTGAGCAGCCCCTGGGCCAGGTCGCGAAACGTGTTCAGATCCTTGCCCAGCAGGAACACCGCCTCCGGACTGACGCCTTCAAGCGTCACGAATTCATTGGAGCTCTTGCCGATGCGCTGGGTCAGCATCACCAACTGCCCGGTGGCCGCCAATTCGGCCGGGGTCGCGTTTTGCTGCAACTTCAGCGATGCAATCGTCTCGGCGATCTCCAGCAGGTCGGCAGACTGCCGGTTGATCGTTTTCAGCGACTGGCCCACCGTCGTCAGGATTTTTTGCTGGGCGATCACGGTGTTGGCATTTTTCTCGGCGCGTTCAACCAAAGGCAGCACCGCATCCAGGGCATCCTGCACGGCCGCCGGGGCCGCCGTCAAACCACCCTCGCCGGTCTTGAGTCCGCGCACGTTGCGCGCCAGGACCTCAACGCTTTCACGCATTTCCGGAAACGCCCGCGGGCTTCCCACCAGCGCCTGGGAGACCGACTTTGCGAGCCGCTGCGATTGCATCAGCGCCTGGCCGGTGGCACCCACTTGCGCCGAACCGTCAATCGCCGCGTTCAACGCAAAAAGCGTCATCAAGGCCAGGCCGACCAGCCCCAACACGAGGCCACCGGCCAGGATTCGTCTTTGCTCCAGCCTGGGTCGGTGGCCGATGAAGGGCAGGCCGGACCCCAACGCCACCGCGGCGGTTTCGGGAGGCGCCAGGCGCGATTCGGCAAAGTCCGTCAGGCCGGAGGGCGCCGCCTCGGCAATGATCGACGAGTCGAAACTGCTGGATGCGGCTTGCGCCGACAGGTTGAGGTTGAAGTCGACCGCACCCGCCGGCAGGGACGCGGGCGTCTCGAAGCCATGCGCGCCGGCCAGCATGTGCTCGACCCGCCCGTCGGCGGCGACGCCCGCCTCGGCCGTGGCCATGGCGGGCTTTTGACCCATTGCCTTGATCTTGTTCAGGAAGCTCATAGACCCTCTCGCAATCGTATTCCGGTGTGCCTGTGGCGGCGAGGCGGCGCCTCAGCCTCAACCCAAGATCTTCAGGAACGCTTCGTCGCCGGCCAGTTCCGCCAGATCAAGCTCCTGCCACAGGCGCCCGGCCACATCGCGATAGCGCGCGCCGACAAAGCCGGGTCGCACGGACTGTGGCTCGGGCTCCGGCGTCAATTGATCTTCGCGGCGAAGACCCGCGAGCCGGTCGACCAGCAGCGCACAGTTGAGTTCGAATTTCGGGTTGAAGCCGATCAGGCGGGCTTGCTGGCGATCGGTCTCCCCGGCGGTCACCCCAAGGAACGCGGCCAGGTCGACGACGCCGTGCAAGTGACCGCGCAGATTGGAGACGCCCAAGAACCAGCGGTGCGTGTGGGGCACGGTCTGCAATGGCGCCAGCGCAAAGATCTCGCCGGCTTCACGCAGCGGCAGCAGAAATCCGCGTGCGCTGCATTCGATGGCCAGCCACGACTTTCCGCGCTCTTCGGTTCGGGCGGCCGCGAGTCTCTCGGCGAGCCGACTCTGCAGTTCACGCAACGCTTCTTTGTTGGCCATTCAGTGTGTCCGTCTGGCGGCTCGCCCCAGTGGCGGCGCTGGCCAGGAGTGCGTTGCCGAGCCGGTGCTCGCCAGATCAATCGAATGCACGAATCTTGGCGGCCAGCTCGTCGCCGTCCACGGGTTTGACGATGTAGTCGCGTGCGCCCTGGCGCATGCCCCAAACCTTGTCGGTCTCCTGATTCTTGCTGGTGCACATGATCACCGGGACCTTGGCGAATCGCGGGTCGCGGGTGATCGAGCGGGTCAATTGGAAACCGTTCTGCCCCGGCATCACCACATCCATCAGCACCAGATCGGGGGTTTCCTCGCCCATGCGGCGCATCGCGTCATCGGCGTTTTCGGCGGTGCGAACCGCATAGCCGCGCTTGATCAGTATCTCTGACAGATGGTGCAATTCGGTCTTCGAATCGTCCACCACCAAAATCTTCTGAATCGTCATTGTTGTGTCCTCAAGCTCGGCCCGGGTTCGCGGCAATCGTCAATCGGCCGAATCGGTGTTCGCAGTCTCGCGTTGCGCGGCGGCTCACCCGACCACCCGCCGGTATTGTTCGACCACTTGCAGCAACTGGTCCTTGGTGAAGGGCTTGGTCAGGTAGTCCTCGGAGCCCACCATGCGGCCTCTGGCCTTGTCGAACAAGCCGTCCTTGGACGACAGCATGATCACCGGCACGCCCGAAAATTTGGCATTGCGTTTGATGATCGCGCAAGTCTGGTAGCCGTCAAGCCGAGGCATCAAGATATCGCAAAAAATCAGGTCGGGATCGTGGTCGTTGACCTTGGCCAAGGCGTCGAAGCCGTCCTCGGCCAACAGCACCTGATGGCCGCCTTGCTTCAGAAAGATCTCCGCGCTGCGGCGAATGGTGTTGCTGTCATCGATGACCAACACTTTAATGCCGAGGACGTCGGCTGGGGCCAGGATGCTCACCGAACATTCTCCTCAACAACCCAGACTGCGCGCTGAGTAGGTCCGCGTTTCGGTCAAACCTGGACCATTTCGAAGTCTTCCTTGCGGGCTCCACATTCCGGACAAGTCCAATTCATGGGCACCGCGTCCCAGGCCGTGCCTGGCGCGATGCCATGCTCCAGGTCACCGGTTGCTTCGTCATAGATCCATCCGCAAATGAGGCACATCCAGGTTCTGGGCTCGCTCACAATGCCTCTTCGGGTTTACTACAATGGAGTTGGATTGTAGCGAGGCAGACTGCCGCGGAGCGTTGTTGTCGGGCGCGCACGAGCCACATACTTCACGTTTGGCCAGAGGTTGGCAGGTGAGCCCTCACCACCCCTTGCACAGCTTCAAAGTTGCCTTCAAATGACCTCAGAAACTTCGAGCCCCGACAGCAGCGCCGCGCCGCTGCAAGAACAAGCCGCACCCGTTTGCGTCATGAGCTTCAATGCCAGCGACGCGGCCGGCGCCGGAGGCGTCGCCGGTGACGTGGCCACCATTGCAGCCATGGGGGCCCACGCCTTGCCCGTGGTGACCAGCATCGTGATGCGTGACACCGCGGAGGTGTTCGACCACCATGTCATCGAGGCCGAGGTGATCGTCGAACAGGCGCGCAACGTGCTTGAAGACGTGACCATCGGTGCCTGGAAGGTCGGCTTCCTGGGCTCCGCCGAAGGTGTCAGCGCCGTCGCCGAAGTGCTGGCCGACTATCCTGACGTGCCGCTGGTGGCCTACCTGCCGAACCTGTCCTGGGTTGAAGAAGACGCCCAACAGTCCTACCTGGACGCGTTCCGCGAGCTGGTGCTGCCGCAGACCGAGGTGCTGGTCGGCAGCCACCAGACCTTGACCAACTTCCTGCTGCCCGACTGGGACAGCGATCGGCCTGCGTCGCCTCGCGAACTGGCGGTGGCCGCCGCCGAACACGGCACGAGCTTCGTGCTGGTCACCAGTGTCCCGCTGCCGGACCAGTTTCTCGACAACGTGCTCGCGTCGCCGCAGGGCGCCATCACCGGCGAGAAGTTCGAGCGTTTCGAAGTCAGCTTTATCGGTGCGGGCGACACGTTGTCGGCCGCGCTCGCGGCCTTGCTCGCAGCCGGTGCGGAACTGCATGCCGCGGTCGGTGAAGCACTGGCGTTCCTGGACCAGGCCCTGGATGCCGGATTCCGCCCGGGCATGGGCAACGTCATCCCCGATCGCTTCTTCTGGGCCCTTCCCGCCGGCGAAGACGAAGACCCGGACCCTCCCGCCGAGATCGACGAAAGCACCGTCCCCAAGGGCCCGCGCCATGTCCACTGAAACTCGTCCGGTCGAACTTGGCAGCGCCACCAATGCGCAGCTTTTTGAACGCGCTCAGCGCGTCATACCGGGTGGCGTCAATTCACCGGTGCGCGCGTTCCGGGCGGTGGGCGGGACGCCGCGCTTCATCGCGCGTGCCCAAGGCGCGCATCTGTTCGATGCCGAGGGCCGGCGCTACATCGACTACATCGGCTCCTGGGGTCCGATGATCCTGGGCCATGGACACCCGGCCGTGCTGGAGGCGGTCCATCGTGCCGTCGATCAGGGTCTGTCCTTCGGTGCGCCGACCGAGCGCGAGATCGAACTGGCGGATGAAATCCTCTCGCTGGTCCCCAGCATGGACCAGATCCGGCTGGTGAGTTCCGGCACCGAGGCCGCGATGAGCGCGCTGCGCCTGGCGCGCGGGGCCACCGGACGCAGCAAGATCATCAAGTTTGAAGGCTGCTACCACGGCCATGCCGATGCGCTGCTGGTCAAGGCCGGCTCGGGGCTGGCCACGTTTGGCCACCCCACCAGCGCCGGCGTGCCCGCCGAAGTGGTGCAACACACGCTGGTGCTCGAGTACAACAGCATCCCCCATCTCGAAGAGGCGTTCGCGCTGCATGGCCGGCAAGTGGCCTGCGTGATGATCGAACCGATTGCCGGCAACATGAACTTCGTGCGTGCCAGTGTGCCCTTCATGCGGCGCCTGCGCGAGCTGTGCAGTACGCATGGCACGCTGCTGGTGTTCGATGAAGTGATGTCGGGTTTCCGGGTCGCGCTCGGTGG
>JAYSVE010000082.1:0-2347 GCA_043718725.1 Methylibium sp. | reverse complement strand
TGGCCCGCGCTGGCCAGGCGCGTCGACGAATTGCTGCTGGGGCAGCGTTCGATGCTCGATGCGGCGCTGCCTGAGCAGGTGCAAGCCTTCGCGCAACGCTTTGCAGCTCAAATCATCGCGCGTAAGCCCGCCGTGGCAGGCCCCGGCACGATGCCCACTGTGCCCGCAGTTCTTGCTGCCCCAGCGCCCGCCAAGGCACCCAATGCGCCACCCAATAAGCCGGCCAAGGGCCCCACCAACAGCCCGAGCCGTGAAGCGGGCGAAGTTGATCGCTACCAGGAGGTCGATCTGGACTCGCTGGAACTGGTCGACCCGCGCAGCGTGGGCGTGGAGCACGCGGCGCTCTCAGCGATGCGCCAATGCGCCTTGCAGGACAAGCTCAAAGAGTTGGGCCTGAACCGCTCGCAGATCGCAGCAGCAGTGGGCAATATCGTCGCGCGCATGGCCCAGCCGTGCAGCGAGCTGGCCACGCACGCCTGGTTGAAGGACACCTCGGCCCTGGGCGAGCTCATTGACTACGATTTTGAGAAGATGGACTTGAACCGCCTGTACCGCGCCTCGGATGCGCTTTACAAGCACCGCGAGGCCTTGCAGGATCACCTGTTCGGGCGTGCCCGCTCGATGTTCGGCCTGGGCCAGACCATCACCCTGTACGACCTGACCAACACCTACTTTGAGGGCGTGGCTGCTGCGGTGAGCAAGGCCAAACGTGGCCACAGCAAGGAGTGCCGCACTGACTGCCCGCTGGTGACCTTGGCGATGGCGCTGGACGGCAGCGGGTTCCCGCGCCGCAGTCGGGTCTTTGCTGGCAACGCCAGCGAGCCCGCCACGCTGCAGGAGATGCTCACGGGCCTGGGCGCGCCCGCAGGTGCCACGGTGGTGATGGACGCCGGCATCGCCACCGAGGCCAATCTGACTTGGCTGCGCGCCCAGGGCTACCAGTACGTGGTGGTGTCACGCTTGCGCGAGCGCCAGTTCGACCCCACACAGGCCACTGAGGTGCAGTCCGCCGGCCAAGCGACGATCAAGATCCAGCGTGTGATCGACGCGCAAGGCCACGCGCTGCTGTATTGCCACTCACCCGCCCGCGAGCAAAAGGACCGTGCCATCGATGCAGCCAAGACGGCCGGCTTCGAAGCGGCTCTGCTCAAGCTGCAAGCCGGCCTGAGCAAGCCCCGGGGCACGAACGACATGGCCAAGATCATGGAGCGGATAGGGCGCGCCAAACAACGCTACTCGCGTGCGGCGCAGCACTACCAGGTCGAGATCACCAAAGACGATACCGGCACACGGGTTCGCGGCATCAGCTGGACCAAGCTCATCAAGCCCGGCAGCGCCGCCGCCCACCCGGGCGTGTACTGCCTGCGCACGACGCTGGTGGAGCTTGACAACGCCACGCTGTGGCGTACCTACACGATGCTGACCAACCTGGAATCCGTGTTCCGCTCACTGAAGACCGATCTTGGGCTGCGACCCGTCTTCCATCAAGTAGATCGCCGAGTCGAAGGCCACCTGTTCATCAGCGTGCTGGCATACCACTTCGTGCACATGCTGCGCCTGAAGCTCAAGGCCCACGGCATCGATGACAGCTGGGAGACGCTGCGGGAAATGCTGGCCGTACAGCAGCGCGTGACAGTTACGTTCCAGCGCCGCGATGGGCGGGCGGTTCATGTGCGGAAGGCGACTCGACCCGAACCGGCCCATCAAAAGATCAACACCATCCTGGGGCACTCGGCCAACCCGGGTGGCACCCACCGCGTGCTCATCTAGCAGATCGCCGCTGATTGACACGGCGCTCAATCGTGACATCGCAGCGAAACGCAAATGTAGTGCCATACGCGCCGGAAATATGCGCTAAGTTGTTGATTTCATTAGGACTTGTGATGCCTTATGACAAACTTGGGCTAGCGGCCCGGGCGGCCCGGGCGGCGCAGGCGGTCACGGACCGAGCGTGACGATCTGGTTCAGCACCACGCAGGCCTGGGCAAACACCTCGTCGGCCAGCCGGCCCTTGGGGTGCGGCCGCGCGCCGCGTGCACGCCAGTCGAAGGACTTGGGCTGATGGCACAGCACGTAGCTGGTCTTGTTGCGCTGCGCCCCGCCCGCTGCGCCAACGGCCAGCGCGAACGGGTTGGTGGCGTTGTAGGGCGCCGTGGTCATGGGCAGGCCGATGACCAGGCCAGTGCGTTGATTGAAGGCCCCGGGCGAGAGCACCAGCATCGAATGCAGGTCGCGCATCTCGCTGCCCGCCTGGGGGTTGCAATCGATCCAGATCACCTGCTGGCGTTGGGGCACCCAGCCAGCTGGCGCGCTGCGGGGCACGCCCATCAACCGACCTCGCGGCCGA
>JAYSVE010000810.1:0-3023 GCA_043718725.1 Methylibium sp. | reverse complement strand
GATCGCCGTCCGGACCGAAGGCCAGACCGCGAGGGCTTGTGAGGCCGGTTGCGTAGGTCGTGACGACGACGGAGCCCTTGGGCTTGCCGCCGTGGCTGCGCTCAGCGCCCAGCGCAGTTGCACGGGTGCCCGCGGTCGATGCGCGGCCATCGTCACCACCGCCGCCGCAGGCGGTGACAAGGACAAGGGCAGCGATCGCGGTGGCGAAGAAGCGGTGGTGCCTGTTCGAGCGTGTGTTCATCGAGCGTCCTCCTGTAGGCGGCGAAGTTGCCGTGTGGTGAACCGTAGCCTTGCCCATGGATGACGAGAAGAGCCGATTGGTACAAGATCGGGTCAAATACGACACCACTGCATCAGGCAGGCTGAACCCATGAGCCAAAACATCAAGCCGAAGATCGCCCTGCTCGCCGCGCCGGAGACGACGCCCTCGGTGCTTTTCGGTCTCTACGACGTGCTGGCTTCCGTCGGCGCGGGGTACGCCGACATGACAGGCCGCCCGGTGGGCGAGCCGCTGCTCGACATCCGGATCGTGGCGGCCGACGCCCAGCCCTTCCGCTGCTTCGGCAACATCTTGATCGAGCCCCACGCCGCGATCGGCGACCTCGACCGCGTCGACGCTGCGGTGGTCTGCGACATGTACACGCCCATCGACACCGCGCCGCGCGGGCGCTACAAAGCGGAGATCGAATGGCTGCGGTGCATGCATGCGCAAGGCGCACTGATCGCGTCGGTCTGTTCGGGCTCGCTCGTGCTGGCCGAGGCGGGCCTGCTCGACGGTCGCTCGTGCGCCGGGCACTGGGCCTATCGCGACCTGTTCCGCCGGGAGTACCCCAACGTGAACTATCGCGCCGACTCGATCCTTCGACTCGACAGCGAGGCCGAGGGCGTGATCACTGCGGGCGGCGTCACCGCGTGGCAGGAATTGGCGCTGCGGTTGATCAGCCGCTATTGCAGCCCGCAGGATGCCCTGCAGACGGCCAAGGTCTACCTGCTGTCAGGACATGAAGACGGCCAGTTGCCCTTCTCCGATATGGGACACCAAGCCCAAGGCGAAGACCAGGCCATCAAACTCAGCCAGGAGTGGATCGCCGAGCACTATGCCCAGGGCAATCCGGTGGAGGCCATGACCCAGCGCGCGGGTCTCACCCGGCGCACGTTCACGCGGCGGTTTCGCGCCGCGACCGGCTACCTACCGATGGACTACGTGCACGCGGTTCGTGTCGAGAAGGCCAAGCGGGTCATCGAGCAGGATGCCGGGAGCATCGACGATGTGGCCTACCAGGTCGGCTACGAGGATCCAACCTTTTTTCGCCGTTTGTTCAAGCGCACGGTTGGCTTGACGCCCGCCGCCTACCGCCGAAAGTTTTCGAGCATCCTCAGCAGCCCGGCGCCCGCTGAAGGGGGCCATTGAGGGACGGCTCGGTTTCGAAAAAGAACGCGACCGATCAGGGGCCGCACCGCACCGCACCGGCCGTGCCCACCGGCTGCTGCGGAGACATCTGCGAGCGCATTTGACAGCGCAGGTGAGCCGGTTGCTGGATTTCCAGATACCACAAGTACGGGCTGGGCACGGAGTTGCGTGAAGGCAGCCGCGCCGTGCTGCAGCAGGTGCTGCGGGCCAACAACGCGGCGAGACGCCTCTCGGGCAGCAGTGAGGCCAAACTCTGGCTTGAACCACAGGTTCGGGTTGCGGCCAGCTTCGGTTTCGATGCCGGCACGCTGCGCGAGTTGGTGGAAGTGGCACAGAGCAATCGAGTGCTGATTGAGAGGACTTGGCATGAGTACTTCGGCTAAAGCGGTGCACTTCGACGACGACAGCATGTGGGTCGACCTGGACGACGGCAGACGCATGGCCGTCCCGCTGGCCTGGTTCCCCCGCTTGCTGGCTGCCACCCCTGAACAGCGCGCACAGTTCGAACTGAGTCCGCGCGGCATCCACTGGGAAGCGCTGGACGAGGACGTCTCCATCGACGGCCTGTTGGCCGGCCATGGCGATCGGACCCATGGCCGCCTTGTCGTGTCGACCTGAGGTCATGGGCCGTCGCCCAAACGCGAGACAAGCCGAGAGATTCGAACGACCGGTCTGATCGGGAGCGAACGGCAGGTGAAGGCCCCGCGAGCACCTATCCGAAGCCCGACCGTCGAAAACGGATTTCGCCCGGTGTGCTGACGGTCATGGAGTCACCACGACCTTGGTGTCTCCGCCAAACTCTTCAGTGGTGGCTGGTACGTTTGTAGGTTTTTTGTCGCATCGACTACCACCTGGCCACACCGGCGCTGGCCGCCACCGCCAAACGCGAGTCCATCTACCTGGCGCAGCGCTTTTCAGACCATGCGCCGTTGATCATCGACTACGGCTTCAAGATTTGACCCTTGAGTATTGAGCGTTAGACGTTGGGCTTTTGGCGTTGGTCATCGGGCGTTGAGCTTTGTGGGCCGCCGCATGGCGACACGGCCTGCTGTCCTACCCGCCACTGGGCATCACACCCACACCACCAGAGCGTGTGGCGCCGTGCAATGGAAGTCGCATTTTTCTTGCCACGTCCACCCGCTCAAGACCCCTGGCCATGTTCACGACAAGTTCTTCTTCCGGCGCCGACAACACCCACCAGCCCGACAGTTCCCCAGCGGCCCCCAGCACCGATGAAGCGGGCGCTGCAGCCACTTCAAACACGCCCGCAGCCACTTTGTACAAAGAGCGCACCACACTGCCCGATGGGCCGGTGACGCGCGTCTTTGACATCGACTGCACGCTGGAATATGGGGTGCTCGGACCGACCGACTTTGTGTTCCAGATCCATGCCCATGACGGCATGGACCAGCGGGTGATCAGCGAGTCGATGGTGATCACACCCGGGCTGACGCCGCATGTGTATGCAGACCCCGGCATCGGGCACCGCTTCATGCGCCTGCACATCGACAGCGGCCCGCTAACCGTTCACTACACAGCCCGGGTAGAGCGCACCGTGCAGCCCTTGGACCCGCTGGCGCAGGAACTGCCGATCGCCGAATTGCCCGACGAG
>JAYSVE010000809.1:0-3024 GCA_043718725.1 Methylibium sp. | reverse complement strand
AGGACGGCAGCGTGCAGCCGGCCGGTTTTGAGTTCGAGTTCGAGGAAGTGCCCGTCCTCATCGACGCCTTCCGCCGCATGGTGCGCGAGAACGCCTATGACGTTTGCGAGATGGCGCTGACCACCTATGCCTGCGCCCGCGAGCACGGCAAGCGCTTCACGGCGCTGCCCATCTTCCTGGTGCGCGCCTTCCACCACGGCGCGATCGTCGTCAACACCGATCTGGGCATCACCCACCCCCGGCAGCTCGAAGGCCGCAAGGTCGGCGTCAACCGGGGCTGGACGGTGACCACCGGGCTCTGGGCGCGCAGCATCCTGCAGCACCAGTACGGCGTCGACCTGACCAAGATCACCTGGGTGCTTTCGGGCGACGAGCATGTGGCTGCCTACAAGGCGCCGCATTACGTGCAGCCGATCGGGCCCGGCAGCCGCATGGCCGACCTGGTGGCCAGCGGCGAGCTCGCCGGGGCCATCGGCGTCGACATCGACGTGCCCCATGTCCAGCCCCTGGTGCCGATGGCCGCGCAGGCCGGCCTGGATGCGCTGCGCTTGCAGGGGCACTACCCCATCAACCATCTCGTGGTCGTCAAGGACAGCGTGTTGCATGCGCACCCCGAGGTCGCTCCGGCCGTGTTCGACGCCTTCGCGCAGAGCAAACACCACTATGTCGAGCAGTTGCGCGCGGGCACCCTCGCCAACCCCAGCGCGGTGGACAAGATGCACCAGGCGGTGATGAACGCCACCGGCAGCGACCCCCTGCCTTACGGGCTGGCCGCCAACCGCGCCATGCTGGGCGAGGCGATGCGAGCGGCGTGCGAGCAAGGCATCCTCATGCGCGCGCCGAGCCTCGAAGAACTGTTCCCCGAGAACACCCACCACCTGAGCGCCTGAGGCGCCGCCCCGAGAGGAAGACCATGTCCAGCCCTGTCAGTGTCGCCGGCCTGCAGCAGATGAAGCGCGACGGTCGCAAGATCGTCGGCGTCGTCGCGTGGGACTGGCAGATGGCGCAGATCGCCGACCGCGCCGGCGTGGACATCGTGAGCGTGGGCGACACCGTGGGCATCAACCTGTGGGGCCACGCCAACCCGCTGGAAGTGACGATGGACGAGATGCTCATCGTCACCAAAGCCGTCAGGCGCGGCGTGAAGCGCGCGCTGGTCAGCGTGGATTTCCCGTACGGCCCCTTGCAGGAGGGGCCCGATGCCGCGCTGCGCGCCGCCATCCGCTTCGTCAAGGAGGCCGGCGTGGACATGGTCAAGCTCGACGGCGCGGCGGAATTCCCTGACGCCGTGGCCGCCATCACGCGCGCGGGCATCCCCGTGTTCGCGCAGTTCGGCATCACGCCGCACACCGCGCTCAAGCACGGTGTCGACTACAAGAACACGCTGATGTGGGGGTGCAACTGCCCGCCACGCTGACGGCCCAGCTGGTCGCCGAAGCGCAGCGCCTGGAAGCTGCCGGTGCGGTGATGCTGGACTTCACGCACAGCGGCCCGGTGGCCGGCCCTGCGGTGGTGGCCGCCGTCAAGGTGCCCGTCATCGGCGGCCTGGGCGGCGGGCCCTGGCTGGACGGCCGCATGCGCATGGCCCACGCCGCCATCGGCTACGCCGCAGGCACCAACGACACCCCGCCCGACACCTACGCCCAGGTCGCACGGACCGCACTGGATGCCTTGACAGCGCTTTGCGAGGACGTGCGCTCCGGCCGCCAGATCAAGGGCGGCATCGCCATCAAGGCGGCATGACATGCCGACGACCCTGATCGACGGCATCGCCACCCGCTACGAGGTGGTCGGCAGCGGCGCGCCGCTGTTGATGTTCTCGCCGGGCGGCTTTGATGCAACGCGGGAGAAGTGGTCCACCCTGGGCGTCTACGCCAAGACCAGGATGATGGCCACGCTGACGGCCAACTTCCAGTGCATCGTGTTCGACCGCCGCGAAACAGGGCAGTCGGGCGGCCGCGTCGAACGCATCACCTGGGCGCATTACGCGGCGCAGGGCAAGGGGCTGCTAGACCACCTGGGCCTGGAGCGCGCGCACCTGATGGGCGGCTGCATGGGTTGCGCGCCCGTCGCCGCGTTCGCCGTTGCGCATCCGCAAGCCACGTCGAGCATGATCCTGTGGTGGCCCGTCGGCGGCGCAAAGTATCGCATCAAGGGCCAGCAGCGCTTTCGCGAGCACCTCGCGTTCGTCCGCGGCGAAGGGCTGACCAAAGTCGTCGAGCTGGTGCGCGCCGAGGGCAAGGCGTTCGGCGCCGATCCGCGCGGCGGCCCGTGGGCATCCGTGATCAAGCGCGACGCCGCCTTCGCCCGGGCCTACGCGACGCTCGACCGCGAATCCTACGTGCGCGCCGTGGAAGCGATGTCGCGCGCCCTCCTCGACCGCGATACCGCGCCGGGCGCGGAACCCGAGGACCTGCTCGCCCTGCAAATCCCGGCGTTCGTGGTGCCGGGCCGCGACGAGTCGCATGCGACGTCCGCGGCGCGCTACCTCGAGGAGTGCATACCAGGCGCGCAATACTGGGACGCGGCGCCGACCGAGCAGACCGAGTCCAGCGCACCCCCGCGACTTCTGGAATTCCTGGCCAGGGCGACGCCATGATCATCGACATCCACGGCCACTACACCACCGAGCCGAAGGCGTTGCACGATTTCCGCGCGGCGCAGCTCGCCGGCCTCGAGGATCGCACGCGCGAGCCCGCGTCGACCGACCTCGGCATCAGCGACGCCGACCTGGTGGCGAGCGTGCAGCCACAGCTCAAGTTTCAGCGCGACCGGGGCAGCGACCTCACCATCTTCTCGCCGCGGGCTTCTGGCATGGGCCACCACGTCGGCAACGAGGCGATCGGCCGCGAATGGTGTCGCGTGAGCAATGACCTCATCTGGCGCATCTGCACGCTGCTGCCGGACAACTTCGCGCCGGTCGGGCAGCTGCCCCAGTTTACCGGCGCGCCGATCGAGAACTGCATCCCCGAGCTCGAGCGCATCGTGCGCGATTGCGGCTTCGTGGGCGTGAACCTGAACCCG
>JAYSVE010000808.1:0-7107 GCA_043718725.1 Methylibium sp. | reverse complement strand
CGTGTCCGAGCAGCGCGCCAGAAGGTGGCCGATCAAGGCGCAAAGCGCAGCCATAGCCCGGGCTATGGCGAGCATTTGCAACGACGAGCGGGCGCCTTATGGCGTGATGAGCGGGCATGAGCGAAAAACTCTGAGCCTCTCAGGGGCTGCCGGCGGGAATCGGCGCCACCGGCAGCCACACATCGCCGCATTGCGCACGGTGGCGCAAGGCGTGGTCCATCAGCACCAGCGCGAGCATGGCCTCGGCGATGGGCGTGGCGCGGATGCCGACACAGGGGTCGTGGCGGCCGAAGGTTTGCACCGTGGCCGCATGGCCGGCCAGGTCGATCGACTGGCGCGGGCTGCGGATCGAGCTGGTCGGCTTGATCGCCAGGTTGACGGTGATGTTCTGCCCGGTGGAGATGCCGCCCAGCACCCCGCCGGCGTTGTTGCCCCGAAACCCCTGGGGCGTGAGTTCGTCGCCATGGGTGGTGCCGCGCTGGGAGACGCTGGCAAAGCCGGCGCCGATCTCGACGCCCTTGACGGCGTTGATGCCCATCATGGCGTAGGCGATGTCCGCGTCGAGCTTGTCGAATAGCGGCTCGCCCAGGCCCACCGGCACGTTCGCGGCCAGCACGTGGATGCGCGCGCCGCAACTGTCACCCGCCTTGCGCAGCTCATCCATGTAGGCCTCCAGGCGCGGGATAGCGCTGGCGTTGGCGGCGAAGAACGGGTTGTTCGGCACATGCTCCAGCGACTCGAACGGGATCTCGATCGCGCCGATCTGCGTCATGTACCCGGCGAAGGTGGTGCCGTGTTGCTGGCGCAGCCACTTGCGCGCCACCGCCCCCGCGCCGACCATCGGCGCCGTCAGCCGCGCCGAGGCGCGCCCGCCGCCGCGCGGGTCGCGCAGGCCGTACTTGTGCAGGTAGGTGTAGTCGGCATGACCGGGCCGAAAGGTGTCGAGCAGGTTGCCGTAGTCCTTGCTGCGCTGGTCGGTGTTGCGGATCAGCAGGCAGATCGGCGTGCCGGTGGTCTGGCCCTCGAACACGCCGGAGAGGATTTCCACCGCATCGGGCTCGTTGCGCTGGGTCACGTGGCGGCTGGTGCCGGGGCGGCGCCGGTCGAGTTCGGGTTGGATGTCGGCCTCGCAGAGCGCCATGCCCGGCGGGCAGCCGTCGATCACGCAGCCGATGGCCGGGCCGTGCGATTCGCCGAAGTTGGTGACGCGGAAAAGGTGGCCGAGGGTGCTGCCAGACATGGGAATCCCGAGGCGAAGATGATGAAAAAACCAGGGCCGCAAACCAAACCACCGCCCGCGGGCGGTGGTAGGTGGTGGGTGGATCGGGCCGAATTCTAAGGCGCGGGGCGCTGGCTAAGACATGGGCCCGAGCGGGCCCGGCGAGGTCTGCTCGTCGGTGGGCTCGGCCACCGGCCAGTCGCGGATGTAGGCCTTGAGCATGCGGTTCTCGAAGTCCTGGCCGTCGACCACCGCCTTGGCCACGTCGTAGAACGAAATCACCCCCATCAGCATGCGCTCGGTGATGACCGGCATGTAGCGCGCGTGGCGGCCGAGCATCATGCGCCGCACTTCGTCGATCTCGGTGTCGGGGGTGCAGGTCAGCGGGGCGTCGTCCATGACACTGCGGACCGCGGTGTTGCCGACCGAGCCCTGGTTCTTGACGATCGCCAGGATCACTTCGCGAAAGGTCAGCATGCCGACCAGGTCGCCATGGTCCATCACCACCAGCGAGCCGATGTCGCGGTCGGCCATGGTGTTGACGGCTTCGGCCAACTGGTCTTCGGGCGATACGGTGAAAAGGGTGCCGCCCTTGACCCGCAGGATGTCGCTGACTTTCATGGGGAACCTCCGCAGGCGCTGCTGTGAAAACAATATAGCCCACAATCCGCGCGACGCTATCGGCTTGTCACCCGACGCCTGAGGGCGACCCTGATTAAGTCCCCGCGAGGTCGCGCGCCTCGCTTTGGGATGGGCTGCAAGGCGCAAACCACATAGCCCCAGCTATGGCGAGGATTTGCAACGCCGCAGACCGTCCAAAGCGAGGATGCGCGAACCGCGGGGGACTTGATCAGGGTTGCCTGAGGCGGCCCCACCCCCCAAGCAGTCCGCACGGAGGCAGCATGCCCGGCTATTCAGACCCCGGCTTCGACACCCTGGCCCTGCACGCCGGCGCCAGCCCCGACCCCGCCACCGGCGCGCGCGCCGTGCCCATCCACCTGAGCACCTCGTTCGTGTTCGAGAACAGCGAGCATGCCGCGTCGCTGTTCAACATGGAACGCTCCGGCCATGTGTACAGCCGGATCAGCAACCCGACCAACGCGGTGCTCGAAGAGCGCGTGGCGGCGCTCGAAGGCGGTGTCGGCGCCATTGCCACCGCCAGCGGCCAGGCGGCGCTGCACCTGGCCGTCAGCACCCTGGCCGGGGCGGGCTCGCACATCGTCGCCTCCAGCGCCTTGTACGGCGGTTCGCACAACCTGCTGCACTACACGCTGGCGCGCTTCGGCATCAGCACCACCTTCGTCAAGCCGGGCGACATCGACGGCTGGCGCGCGGCCATCCGCCCCAACACCAGGTTGCTGTTCGGCGAGACGCTGGGCAACCCCGGCCTGGACGTGCTGGACATCCCCTCGGTGGCGACCCTGGCGCATGAGCGGGGCCTGCCGCTGCTGGTGGACTCGACCTTCACGACGCCCTACCTGATGAAGCCGTTCGACCTGGGCGCCGACCTGGTCTACCACTCCGCCACCAAGTTTCTGTCGGGCCACGGCACGGTGATCGGCGGGGTGCTGGTGGACAGCGGGCAGTTCGACTGGGACAAGTCTGGACGCTTTCCTGAGCTGAGCCAGCCCTACAGCGGCTTCCACAACATGGTGTTCAGCGAAGAAAGCAGCGTCGGCGCCTTCCTGCTGCGCGCGCGCCGCGAAGGCCTGCGCGACTTCGGCGCGTGCATGAGCCCGCACACCGCGTGGCTGATCCTGCAAGGGGTGGAGACCTTGTCGCTGCGGATGGCGCGGCATGTGGAGAACACGCGCAAGGTCGTCGCCTTCCTCGCGGCGCAGAAGATGGTGCAGAGCGTGGGCTACCCCGAACTCGAGTCGCATCCGGACCACGCGCTGGCCAAGACGCTGCTGCCCAAAGGCTGCGGCTCGGTGTTCAGCTTCAACCTGCGTGGCTCGCGCGAGCAGGGCAAGGCCTTCATCGAATCGCTGAAGATCTTTTCGCACCTGGCCAACGTAGGCGACTGCCGCTCGCTGGTGATCCACCCCGCTTCGACCACGCACTTTCGCATGGACGACGCGGCGCTGGCGCAAGCCGGCATCACCCCCGGAACCATCCGCCTGTCCATCGGACTGGAAGAAGCCGACGACCTGATCGACGACCTGAAGCGCGCGCTGAAGGTGGCAGAGAAAGCGACAGAGAAGGCGACAGAGAAGGCGACACCGAAAGCGGGTGCGTGATGGAGCTGCAAGTCGAATCAAAGCAAGGCAGGCACACCGCCTACGCCTACACCGGCGGCAAGCCATTCGACCCCACCCTGCCCTGCGTCGTGTTCATCCACGGCGCCCTGCACGACCACAGCGCGTGGACCCTGCTGGCCCGCTGGTTTGCCCACCACGGCCACTCGGTTCTGGCCGTCGACCAGCCCGGCCACGGCCGCAGCGCCGGCCCACCGCTGGACAGCGTCGAAGCACTGGCCGACTGGACCCTGGCGCTGCTCGACGCCGCGGGCGTGAGGCAGGCCGCGCTGGTGGGCCACAGCATGGGCTCGCTGATCGCCCTTGAAGCCGCTGCACGCGCGCCAGACCGCATCACCCGCCTGGCGATGCTGGGCACCGCCTACCCGATGAAGGTGTCCGAAGCCTTGCTCACCACCGCCCGCGACAACCCGCTGAAGGCCATCGACATGGTCAACGCGTTCTCGATTTCCACCACCGCCGCCAAGCCCTCGTACCCCGGCCCCGGCATGTGGCTGCACGGCAGCAACCGCGCGCTGATGCGGCGCATGCAGGCCGGGCAAACCGGGCTGAATTTGTTTCACCACGACTTCAGTGTTTGCGACCGGTATGCGAACGGGCTGCAGGCGGCGGCTTTGGTGCGGTGCCCGGTGACGTTTGTGCTGGGTCAGTCTGACCAGATGACGTCGCCGAAAGTGACCGGCGAATTGGCGGGGGCGTTGAAGGCGCGGGTGGTGATGGTGGCGGCTGGGCACCACATGATGGCGGAGGCGCCGGATGCGGTGTTGGGGGCGGTGCGGGGTGCTTTGAATTGAGATCGGCTGCGTCGGTGGTGCATGGGCGGTCTGCGCAAGGCAGCCTGCGTCAAAGTGCTGCAAAGCAAGCGCAGCGCGCCGCCACTGCTATCCAAGAGCTGTTTCCAAGCCAGAGGCCTGCGGGTAGCATCGATTGCTTGTATCCGACGACTACCGTCTTACCCAAGCCAAGCGAGTGGCAGGTGACTCGCCGCCCAAGTTGGCAAGCCAATAAGCCAAGAATTTGAAGCGAGTCACCATGATCGACAAGGCCGACAGCGATCCCGAACTCGAGCTCGAAGCGGTTGACAAGCTTCTTGTTCTTTGCGAGGAAGTCATGCGTGCTACGCCTGCGGGCGCTCAGAGATTTATTGAGCCAGCCCCGGGGGTTCTCCTTCGAGCGAAATCAAGCCAACATCATCTCGTCTTTGGGCGCAGAGGTTCCGGCAAGTCCAGCCTCTTGAGGAAGATGGCGTCGGATTTGACTGTCACTCGCCGCCCAATCGCGTTTGTTGACATGGAAACATTCAAAGGCCATTCGTATCCGGACGTCCTCATCAGTGTTCTTATTAAGAGCCTTCACGAGTTTAAGAACTGGTTAGATACAGCGGCCACTGCCCCAGCCAATAAAACGTCATTCTGGAGAAAACTGTATAACGCCATTCCGACGCGCCCGCCATTCAAGAAAACCAAGACAAACTCATTGTCGAGCGAGCTAGACTCACTTATTCAGGCGCTAGAACATCAACTATCTCAGCCTGAATCGAGTGAAAAGCAAACTAAACAATCTATTCTAACTGAGAAAACTCATGCTGTCGAAATGGAACTCGGCAGCGACACCTTGGCTACAAAGGTAAAGGCAAAGGCAGGGCTTGGTGAGAAATTTTCTAATAACACCGAAGAACAATCCAAGTATGTATCCCATAAGGTCGAATACTTACATCAGAACATCCTCCGTTTCCAGCGTTTCTTCAAGGAACTGGCTGTACTTTCGGATGGCCCGTCATTCCTTATACTGGACGACCTCTATCACATCAGGAAGGCGGATCAAGCAAAGGTCATAGATTATTTTCATCGAATCGCCAAAGGCAACTCTCTCTGGTTAAAGGTAGGAACAATTAAACATCGAAGTCAATGGTATGAGCATTCTGATCCTCCCATAGGTATGAAGCTCGGTGATGATGCCAAAGAGATCAACCTTGATATCTCTCTCGAGAAGTTCCCAACGCTCCGGGATTTCCTGCGGAAGATTCTTTCAAATCTAATGGCGGAAACCCCTCCAGTTTCCATAAAGGGATTAATAAACCCAACCGCTATCGACCGACTAACCATTGCTTCAGGTGGTGTTACAAGAGACTTTATAGGCATCTTTGCCGCTTCGATTGCCCAAGCGAGAAATCGCGACAAAGATCATCACCGCGGCCAGAAGATCGGAGCGGAGGATGTTAATCGTGCAACCGGTGAATACGCTCCGCTGAAGGAGGAAGAATTCAAAAGAGATACTGACTCAGAGCGCAGGATATTGGAGGATGCACTTAAAGCTTTAGTTGGTTTTTGTACGGAGACATCGAAGTGCAACGTATTCCTTATTCCGCAGAAGCTTGCCGGGCCAATTAGAGAGTCTATTGACCAACTCATCGATTTACGACTCATACACCCTGTAAAATCAAGAGTTACCCTTAAGAAGGGTGCTTCTGGGGAGCTTTTCGAAGCATACATGCTAGATTTGAGTCAATATACGGCAGCTCGGAAGGTGCATGAGTTTCAAATTGTTGACTTAAGCGCCCCGAGCAAGGATGAATCCATACGAAAGGCTTCGCTCATATACGATGGCCGCTAGTGCGCCTCGTTGCCTCAATGCGCAACGTAGGGAGGCAGTCGCCTACGGTGTCAGCGAATGCAGAGCGCCGGGGTGCGCCGACGCAGTGACTAGGAATTGGCGGGACGGAGTCGGCGTGCCCCGGCCCTTGGCGTTCGCTCTCGCCAATCTCAGCACGACGACAATGGCATTTCCTGCCATTTCCTGCCATTTCGTGCCATCCTTGCCGAGCCAGACCAGCAAGAAGGCAACTCCATGGAAAGCATGAACATCTCTCTCCCCGAACCGCTGAAGCAGTTCGTCGATGGCCAGATCGCCCAGGGCCGCTACAGCAGTGCCAGCGAGTACGTGCGCGAGTTGATCCGTGCCGACGAAAAGCGCAAGGCCGAGCAGGAACTCGAAGCGAAGCTGCTCGAAGGCATCAAAAGCGCGGAGACCGAGCTCACGGCCGCGGACTGGCGCGCCATTCGCCAAGAAGCTCTCGCACGCGTGCAAGCGCGAAGCAAGAAGCCGCGCTGATGCCCAAGGTCCACCAACGCGAGGCCGCAAGGCGCGACTTGGTGGAGCACTTCGTCTACCTCGCCGAGAACGCCGGCCTGGACACGGCCGAACGCTTCCTCGTCAACGCCGAGGCCAGTTTCAAGGATCTTTCCTTGCAGCCCTTGATCGGCGCGCCGCTCCCGCTCAAGCATCTTGAGCTTGAAGGGATGCGCAAGTGGCGGGTCAAGGGGTTCGACAACCATTTGAACTTCTACGTGCCACGGTCCGACGGGGTGTCGATCGTTCGCGTGCTGCACGCGGCGCGCGGCGCGCGATTGGTGGGACCTGCTGGGCTTGATAGATTGATGGGTTGATCTATCACCTTGAAATTCCCGCTTTCCATACCTGAATTTCAAGATATTATGGCGGATGCTCGACCGCACAGCCCTCGAATCCGCCGTGCTCGCCGCGCTCTCGCGCAGCCCGGCGGTTGCTCTTGTCGGCCCCCGCCAGGTGGGCAAAACCACACTCGCACGCACCCTTCTGGGATCGGCGCCC
>JAYSVE010000807.1:0-3025 GCA_043718725.1 Methylibium sp. | reverse complement strand
CAACACCTCGCCCAACCCGTGGGACATCGCCTTCGGCATAACGCTCGTCGCGATGGTGCTTGAAGCCATGCGCCGCACCAACGGCTGGATCATGCCGGCCATCACCGCGGCCTTCATCGCCTATGCGCTGCTCGGCCCGTTCCTGCCCGCGCCGTGGACGCACAAGGGCTACGAGGTGGGGCGCCTGGTGGGGGTGATGTACCTGACGCTGGAGGGCATCTACGGCGTGGCGGTGGATGTGTCGGCCTCGCTGATCATCCTGTTCACGATCTTCGGCGCTTTTTTGCAGCACTCGGGCGCGGGCAAGTTCTACATCGACTTCTCGTTTTCGGCGATGGGCGGCAAGCCCACCGGCGCCGGTCGCACCGTGGTGCTGGCGTCGTTCCTGCTGGGCGGCCCCTCGGGCTCGGGCGTGGCGACCACCGTGACGCTCGGCGCCGTGGCCTACCCGATGCTGGCCAAGGTGGGCTACGAAAAAAACGCCGCCGGCGGCCTGCTCGCGGCCGGTGGGCTGGGCGCCATCATCTCGCCGCCGGTGCTGGGCGCGGCGGCCTTTCTGATCGCCGAGTTCCTGAAGATCTCCTACCTCGACGTGCTGTTGATGGCGGTGATCCCGACCCTGCTGTTCTACCTGGCGCTGTTCTTGATGGTGGAGATCGATGCGCGCAAGTACGGCATGGGCAACACCCAATTCGACAGCGTCGATTCGGTCTGGAACCTGACCCGGAAATACTGGTTCCACTTCCTGTCGCTGGTCTCCATCGTGTTCTTCATGATGTGGGGCTTCTCGCCGGTGCTGTCGGTGTTCTGGGCCACGGTGGTGTCGTTCCTGACGAGTTTTTTGCGCCGCGACACGGCGCTGCTCTCGTACGACCTGTTCAACGCGAAAGGCTCGTTCGGCAAGACGCTGTGGCAGTCGCCATTCGTCAAGGCGATGGAGGCCGGCTCGGTCGGCATGCTCAACGTGGCGGCCACCTGCGCCGGTGCCGGCATCATCGTCGGCGTGGTCACCTTGACGGGCCTGGGCCTCAAGTTCAGCAGCATCGTGATCGACTACGCCGGCGGCTCGCTGTTGCTCACCGCCATCTTCACGTCGCTGGTGGTGTGGATCGTCGGCCTGGCGGTGCCGGTCACGGCCTCCTACATCATCTGCGCGGTGATCGCGGCGCCGGCACTCATCAAGCTGGGCGTGCCCGACTTCGCGGCACACATGTTCATCTTCTACTACGCCGTGTTGTCCGAGGTGTCGCCGCCGACCGCGCTGTCGCCTTTCGCGGCGGCCGCCATCACCGGCGGCGACCCGTACAAGACCACCTTGCAATGCTGGAAGTACACCGTGCCGGCCTTCCTGGTGCCGTTCATGTTCGTGCTCGACCCCAGCGGACAGGGCCTGCTGCTGATGGGCTCGGCCAAGGCGCTGGCGGCGGCCAACGGGTGGGCCATCGCCGAGGTGACGCTGACCGCGGCCGTGGGCATCGCCGCACTCGCCGGGGGCTTTCAAGGCTGGGCTTTGAAACGCACCACGGCGCTCGAGCGCGGGATGCTCATCGTCGCCGGCTTCGCGCTCGTCTACCCGAGCGCCGTCGCCGACGTGATCGGTTTCGGGCTGGTGGTTGGGGCGCTGGCGATGCAGTATTTCCGCCGCGACCTGCAGCCGGCGTGAGCCCACGCGCTGTTGGCATTCACGCGCCTTGCTGGTACCGCCGGAATCCAGCCGCAGGCCACCGAAGCCTTTCGTCGCACCTGGCCTGGCATGAAAACTGCTCAGGACGACATCGACAAGCCGCCCAAAACGATGAGCGACCTGCCCGTCAAGCGTTATGATCGGTACCGCACAAAACCTGCCGGGCAGACCGTGACCGGGTTGGCGCCACTGTCGCGCCACTGACACACGGATGTCATGCGCCACGGCCACAGTCGGCGCACCATGTTGCCTTTTTGCAAACTGTTCGCGGTCGCCGCGGCAACCGATGAAAGGAGCCAACGGATGAGCAACCACCGGGTCCAGTTCTACGACAACGACGCTTTTCTCGTTCAGGCCGTGGTCGACTTCGTCCGGCCCGCGCGGAAGGCGGGTGAAGGCGTGCTGGTCATCGCGACCCCGGAGCACCTGGGCCGGTTGCAGACCTTGCTGGGCGACGCGCCGGCCGAAATGCGCCGTGACGGTCCCGACGCCTTTGTCGTCCTCGACGCACGCGACACGCTGGCCACCTTCATGGTGGGCGGCATGCCCAACGAACGGCGGTTTCTCGACGTGGTCGGCAGCCTGGTGCGGCAGGTGTCCGACCATGGCCAGCGGCCGGTCCGCGCTTTCGGGGAAATGGTCGCGTTGCTCTATTCGGACGGCAACGCCGAAGGCGCCGCCCGGCTCGAAGCCCTGTGGGACAAGCTCGCCGCAAGCCACCACCTCAGCCTGCTGTGCGCCTACCCGATGAGCGCATTCCCGGACGCTGGCCACCGCCAGGCGTTTGAGTGCATTTGCGCCGCGCACTCCCAGGTCGAACCGATGGAGGCCGCCCTCACCAACCATGCGGTGGACGATCTGCACCGAACCGTCGCGCTGTTGCGCCAACGTGCCAACGCCCTCGACGCCGAGCTGTCGCGGCGCCACGGTGTCGAGCAGGTTCTGGCGCTGCAAAGCGCCCGCATCGCCGCAATGCAGTCGGTGCAGGCCGAGCTGGAGAACCTGGCCGGCCAGGACGCGCTCACCGGGTTGTCGAACCGGCGAATCTTCACCGACCGCCTCGAGCACGCCGTCGAGCGCGCCACCCGCACCGGGAGTTCCCTGGCGCTGATCTACATCGACCTCGACGACTTCAAGACCCTGAACGACAGCCACGGTCATGAGGCCGGCGACCAGTTGCTGAAACAGGTCGCCGCGCGCCTGGGCCAGTGTGTGCGCACCGCTGACACGGTGTCGCGCTGGGGGGGCGACGAATTTGCCGTGATCACCGAAGATTCCGACGCGCAGCAGGCCGGCGTTCTGATGCAGCGCATCGTCGCCGCGCTGGGCGAGGCCTGCGAC
>JAYSVE010000806.1:0-3025 GCA_043718725.1 Methylibium sp. | reverse complement strand
CGCAGCGCGCGAAGACCCGCGCGAACTTCTCCGGCGGGTTGCCGCGCTCGCCACTGTCCAGGCCGACGCCTTCGAACTGGTCGCGGTAAGGCAACGCGGCATGCAGCGTCGCGAACGCGGCCTCTTCGCTGAGGTGGCGCAGGAAACACAGGATCAACAAGGCGCTGATTCCCAGCTCGCGCTGCGCCGCCTGGCAGGCGCGCGTGAGGCCGTTGATGACTGTCGCGAAGGCCACGCCGCGCTCGGTGTGGGTCTGGGGGTCGAAGAACAGTTCGGCATGCACGACGTTGTCGGCCGCGGCGCGGCGCAAGTACGCCAAGCCCATGTCGAAGAAGTCTTCCTCGGTCAGCAGCACGCTGGCGCCGGCGTAATAGATGTCCAGGAAGCTTTGCAGGTCGGTGAACGCGTAGGCGGCGCGCAGTGTCTCGACATCTGCATAAGGCAGCGGCACCCCGTTGCGCCGCGCCAGCGCGAAGATCAGTTCGGGTTCGAGCGAACCTTCGATGTGGATGTGCAGCTCGGCCTTGGGCATGGCCCGCAGCAGCGCGTTCAGGCGGTCCGGGGACGGGGGGGCGGCGGGGTTGGGCATGGGCGTGTTCCGGGAATTCGTGGCGATTGTGCCAAGCCGCCCGAACCGGTACCGAGGTCGTGGCGTTGTCAATCGGCGTCAGGGCCGTGAAGAATCGAAGCCATGAGCGCGACCGTCGGTGGGTGCCGGCGCGCGCGTCGGCAAAGAGGCGCAGCCGGCCTCGACAATGCCCCGTCCGTCAACCCCCCTTCGTCTGGAGTTTCCATGTCTCGTCAATTCCTCGCCGCCGCCGGCGCCGCCCTGGTGATGGCCTTTGCACCGCTGGCCCAAGCGCAACAAGCCGCGGCTCCCGCGGCTTCCGCCACCGCCAGCGCCAGCGCCGATGCGTCCGAAGGCAAGCTGGCCCACTACGGCCGCAAGTTTGCCGGCCGCAAAACCGCCAGCGGCGAACGCTTCAACCCGAACGCGCTGACGATGGCGCACAAGAGCCTGCCGTTCGGCTCGATGGTGCGCGTCACCAACCTGAAGAACAACAAGAGCGTCGTGGTGCGCGTCAACGACCGCGGCCCGAGCACAGCCGACCGCGTCGGCGACCTGTCCAGCGCCGCCGCTCGCAAGGTCCGCATGGTTCGCTCCGGCGTGGTAGACGCCAGGCTGGAAGTGGTCGGCATGGCCAAGGCACGCCGGGCCAGCCAAGCCTGAGAGGCTGAGAGTTTTTCGCTCATGCCCGCTCAACACGCCAGAAGGCGCCCGCTCGTCGTTGCAAATGCTCGCCATAGCCCGGGCTATGGCTGCGCTTTGCGCCTCGATCGGCCACCTTCTGGCGCGCTGCTCGGACACGTTCGAAATACTCTCAGCCTCTGAGTTCAAGCCGCCGCCGAAGCCCCCCCTTCGGCGGCGTTGTCGCAACGCCGCCGTGCCGGCTACTTGGCCCCCGGCACCTTGCCTTCCACGCCCTTGACGTAGAAGTTCAAGCCACCGAGAAACTTGTCGTCGGCAACCGCGTCCTTGGCCAGCACTTCCTTGCCGTCGGCGCCGATGATCGGGCCCTTCCAGATGGAATAGGTGCCCGCCTTCAGGCCCGCCTTGACGGCCTCGACCTTGGCCTTGATGTCGGCCGGCACCTTGTCGGAGATCGACACGATGTCGATGGCGCCTTCCTTGACACCCCACCAGGCGCCGGTGCCGCCGGTCCACTTGCCGTCGAGCGCGTCGCGCGTGGCCTGGATGTAGTACGGCGCCCAGTTGATGATGGCCGAGGCCAGATGGGCCTTGGGCGCGTAGGCGGTCATGTCGGAGTCCCAGCCGAAGGCCAGCTTGTTGTTCTTCTCGGCGGTCTGCAGCACCGCCGACGAGTCGGTGTTCTGGAACAGCACGTCGGCCCCGCCGTTGACCAGCGATTGCGCGGCCTCGGTTTCCTTCGGCGGGTTGAACCATTCGTTGACCCACACGACCCGGGTCTTGATCTTGGGGTTGACCGACTGCGCACCCAGCGTGAAGCTGTTGATGTTGCGAATGACCTCCGGAATCGGGATCGAGCCGACCACGCCCAGCGTGTCGGTCTTGGTCATCGCGCCGGCGATGACGCCGGCCATGTAGGCGCCTTCGTAAGTGCGGCTGTCGTAGGTGCGCATGTTGGCGGCCTGCTTGTAACCCGTGGCATGTTCGAACTTCACGTCCTTGGCCTCCGGTGCCACCTTGAGCATCGGCTCCATGTAGCCGAAGGTGGTGCCGAAGATCAGCTTGTTGCCCTGGCTCACCATGTCGCGGAACACGCGTTCGGCGTCGGCCGACTCGGGCACTTTCTCGACAAAGCTGGTGACGACCTTGGCGCCGAATTCCTTCTCGACCGCCTTGCGCGCGTTGTCGTGCGCAAAGGTCCAGCCGCCGTCGCCCACCGGGCCGACGTAGGCGAAGGCGATTTTCAGCGGCCCGGCCGCGGCCGGGGTTGCGGCCGGTGCAGGTGCCGCCGCCGGCGCGGCCACTTTGGGCGCGTCTTCCTTCTTGCCACAACCCGCCAATGCCGCGGCGCCGGCAACAGCGCCCAAGCCGGCCAGCCTGAGCAGCGCACGTTTCGAAATTCTCGTCATGTCGTCTCCAGTTCGGTTGAGAAATCAGGTGCCGTGCAACGCGGTGGTGGGCCGCCCGGCGAGGCTGCGGATTATCGAACAGCGCACCAGCGCATCAACTGCCGGGAAAGAAGGGTTTGCCCAGTGACGCCGGCATGTTCACCCGTATCCAGGTGGCGTTGCGCGAGATCAGCACCAGCACCAGAATCGTCGCGAGATAGGGCAGCATGCTCAGAAACTGGCTGGGGATGTCCACGCCCTGCCCTTGCAAGTGAAACTGCAGCATCGTCACACCGCCGAACAGGTAGGCACCCAGCAAGACGCGCGCCGGGCGCCAGGTGGCAAAGGTCGTCAGCGCCAGGGCGATCCAGCCTTTTCCGGCCACCATGCCCTCCACCCACAGCGGCGTGTAGATGACCGAGATGTA
>JAYSVE010000805.1:0-7111 GCA_043718725.1 Methylibium sp. | reverse complement strand
TCGAGCTGTTCGCGCCGGCCGGGCGTGGCATCTCGGCGACTTCGCAGCCGGAGTGCGTGGTCGAATTGAACAACGCGCGCGGCGCGAAGATGCGCGTGGAGCTCAATGGCCAGGCTTTGGCAAGCCTGTCGGTGCTGTGCAGCGCATTCTGGGCCGCGTGATGATCCAGATCACACCGCACATGCGCATCCTGGTGGCGGTCGGCTGCAGGTCAGCGCCCGGCGGCTCGAAGAAGCGCTGGACGCCTTGCGCAAGGCGCAGTCCTTGGCCGAAGGCAGCGTGCAGCCGACGGCGAATCTGGGCGTACTGCTGGCCCGCATGGGCCGACATGAGCAGGCGCGCGATGTCCTGTCCAAGATGCTGGCGATGTCGCAGCAGCGCTACGTGCCGCCGATGATGATCGCATCGCTTTACTGTGCGCTGGGTGAGCACGAACCGGCGCTCGGTTGGCTCGAGCGAGCGCGCGACGTAAATTTGCCGTTCCTCAGCGTCTGCTCGATCGAGCTGAAGGACGAACCGCGCTTCGACGCGCTGCGCCGCAGCCTGAAGCTGCCTGCATGGCGCGAAGGCTTTTGCGCGCCGCTTCAAGCGCCGGCGATCGCCTGCCCGGACTGAGTTCGTATTCCATGGCGAGCCGGTGTTGTTCACATTGGCGGCACCACATCACTAGTCGCTCCTGTGTGTACGCCGCGTGGCAACGGCCAGCGTTTGCGTCGCGTGATTTGGCAAGACGCGGATCCGCCGGGTCGGGTGCTGCCGGGCCCACGGCATCGATGAACGCGGGCTGTTCAGCGTGGACCCGGTGGGGTGGTGAAGTCCGGCAGCCCCGGCTGACGGCTCGACACCCGTGCGTGCGCGTTGACTTCCACTGCGCACCGCATGCCAACGGGTACACTCTCATGTATAAACACGTTTATACATCCGAGGATTCCACATGACCGAAGCCATACTCGACATCAAACCCTGGGGCAACAACCTGGGCGTGCGCTTGCCGGCGTCGGTGGCTCGTGCGGCGCGATTGAAGGCCGACCAGCGGGTGCGCATCACCGTGGAGGACGGCCGCGTCATCATCACCCCGCATGGCGACAAGCCGCCAACCCTGGCCGAGCGTCTGGCCCTGTTCGACCCGGCAGTGCATGGCGGCGAGGCGATGGCCGCTGCGCCGGTGGGTCGCGAAGCGTGGTGAGCGGCGTCCGTACGCCTGCCGTTGCCAAACGCCGGGCAGGCGCGGCATCACCATCAATACCAGCGGCATCCCGCTCGGCCGCAGCCAGGGCATGGGTGCCAGAACGGCAAGAGGTGATCTGGATCGACTGCAACCCCCAGGCCGGTGGTGAGATGCGCGATCTGCACACCATGCTCGTGTTGTCGCCCAGCGCGTTCAATGCGCGCACAGGCCTGGTCATCGGGCTGCCGATGACCACCGCCCCCTACAACGCCACCAACCCGTTCGCCTTGGCTATTGGTGCGGCAGGCGGTCGCAAGCCTGGAAAGGCCGGCAAGACCAGCTATGTGCTGTGCCACCAGCCCAAGTCGTTCGACTGGCGCGCACGCGGTGCCAAGCGGCATTCCCACGGCAAGTTGGCCGATGCCGCTTTCGCGCAGGCCTGCGCGCTGCTGAACCAGATCATCACCCTCGAGTAGCTGGCTCCAGCCTGCCGGCTGCGTGCTCCGGCTGCCCGGATGCCGACCTTCGCGCAGCAACCTCAAGGCGCAGGGGTGCCTTGGAATGCGATGCCAAGCGCCACATCCAGGCCTTCGTGACCGAAAGGTCGATGATCGGCTGCCAGGGCCCCGATGTGGCCAATGCCCTTGCCGGGCAGTGCATGCCATTCGTTCGTCACGCCCCGGCCTGCGCTTGCAGCTCGCGCACCGGCCGCACCTCAACGCTGCCGTAGCGCGCGGGCGGGATGCCGGCGGCGAGCTGGATCGCTTCGTTCAGGTCGTTCGCGTCGATCAGGTAGAAGCCCGCCAGCATCTCCCGGGTCTCGGCGAACGGGCCGTCGAACAAGGTCACCTCGCCGCCGCGCACGCGCACCGTGGTGGCGGTGTGCGTGGGGTGCAGCGGCTCGGCCGCCAGCAGGCGGCGGCCGGCGACGAGTTGCGCAACGTAGTCGGCACACTCCGGGTCGGTGCAGGCGGCCCAGCGTTCGGCGTCCAGGTACACCAGGCACAGGTACTTCAAAGCCGCGCCGCCAGTTCGGCCAACTGGTCGGTGCACCGGCCCCAGCCTTCGGTGAAGCCCATCTTCTCGTGGCTCTCGCGGTCGGCCTCGGTCCAGTGGCGGGCACGGGCGGTGTAGCGAGTCTTGCCGCCGCCGAGATCCTCGAAGGTCAGGATCAAGGTCATGAAAGGCTTGGCCGACGGCTCCCAGGCGCTGGTGTAGGCGTCGGTCGCGACGATGCGCTCGTTGGGCACCACCTCAAGGTACACGCCGGGATTCGGGAACTCCTGCCCGTCGGGCCCGCGCATCACCACCAGGCTGGCACCACCGGCGCGCACGTCGGTCTCGGCATGTGTCGTGGTCCAGGGCTTGGGGGCGAACCACTGCTTGATCAGTGCCGGCTCGGTCCAGCAGCGGTACAGCTTGTCGCGCGACACGTTGATGTCGCGGGTGATGACGAGGTCGCGGTTCGGGCTCATCGCGTTCTCCGGGTTCGAGGCCATTACTGGAAAGCGATCGGTTCGCCGTTGACGGCCCAGCTCACACCGAAGCGGTCGGTCAGCATGCCGAAGGTCTTGGACCAGAACGCGGGCGCCAGCGGCATCGTCACTTGCCCGCCTTGCGACAAGGCCTGAAAAGCGCCGTGGGCCTGGTCGATGGTGTCGTACTGCAGCGCGAGCATCACGCCCTTGACGCCCTCGTACGGCATGCCGGGCGGGGTGTCTCCGGCAAACAGCATCGCGCCACCGGGCAGCGCCAGGCACGCATGCATGATGCCGTCGCCGCTGGGTCGGCCGGCGTCGGCGCAGCCTTCGCTGGGCATCGCCGGGGCCGGCATGTCGGCACAGCTCATCATGGTCTGGATCTTCGCGCCCAGCGCTTTTTCGTAGAACGCGAAGGCCTCGCGGGTGTTGCCGCCAAAGCTGAGGTAAGGGGTGAGGGTGGTGGGCATGGTGAGGCTCCTGTTGCGAAAGTGGAGGGTTTCGATGTTCCGGCACTGCTTAGTCGAACGCCTTCGACCCCAATCGACAGCAGCCGATAAAAAAAGTTCAACCCCGCACTTCGGCCAGCCGACGCAGTAAAAAGCGGCGCTCTGGCTCCTGGCGGGCCAGGGCCGCGGCAGCGCGGTAGTGCGCCTGGGCATCCTGCAGCCGGCCAGCCCGGCGACAGAGGTCAGCGGCAGCCGCCGAGGCCGCGTGGTAGCCCGGCAAGGCGGGCAGGAGCGGCTCGATCAGCGCCAGGCCGGCCTCGGGGCCGTCGCGCATCGCCACCGCCACGGCGCGGTTCAAGGCAATCACCGGGCTGGGCTCGATGCGCAGCAAGGCGTCGTACAGCCCCACGATCTGCGCCCAGTCGGTGGCAGCAGTGCTGGGGGCTTCGCCATGCACGGCGGCAATCGCGGCCTGCAGCGCGTAGGCGCCAAAACCGTGCTGCGCCAGCGCTGCTTCGGCCAGCGCGCAGCCCTCGGCGATGGCGCCGTGGTTCCACCGCGACCGATCCTGTTCTTCCAGCGGCACCAGCTCGCCCGCGGCGCTGGCGCGTGCGTCTCGGCGGGCGTCGTGCAGCAGCAGCAGGGCCAACAGGCCTGTGACCTCGGGCTCGGGCAACAAAGCGCGCAACAGCCGCGCCAGCCGGATCGCTTCGTCGGCCAGTGCCGCGGTCTGCGCCGCATGGCCTTCGTTGAAGACCAGGTACACCACCCGCAGCACGCTGGCCAGCCGTGCCGGCCGCTCGGCCGCGCCCGGCACTTCGTACGGAATTCGCGCCGCGGCGATCTTCGCCTTGGCGCGAACGATGCGCTGCGCCAGCGTCGGCGTGGCGATCAGGAAAGCGCTGGCGATGGCCTCGGTGGTGAGGCCGCAGACCTCGCGCAGCGTGAGCGCGATGCGCGCTTCTTCGGCCAGGCTGGGGTGGCAGCAGGTGAAGACAAGGCGCAAGCGGTCATCTTCGATCGCCTCGCGCTCGTCCCAGCGCTGCTCCCAGCCGGGCGCGTCGTCGGCCACCGCCTCGGCCTGTTCCGCCGCTTCATCAAAGGCCACGAATCGTTTTTCGCGACGGATGCGGTCGATGGCTTTGAAGCGACCGGCGGAGACGAGCCAAGCCACCGGATTGACAGGCACGCCTTGGCGGGGCCATTGTTCGGAGGCGGCGATGAAGGCGTCGTGCAACGCATCTTCGGCCCCATCGAAGCTGCCCAACAGCCGCACCAGCGTCGAGAACACGCGCCGGCTCTCATGGCGGTAGAGGCTGGCCACGATGTCATTCATGGCGCCAGACTAAACCACTCGGGACAGGCAGGCCACACTTTGTCGGCCTTCACGCCGGCCGGCGTGCGCGCGCGCCGCCAGGCGGGTGATGCCGACACGCGCGGCATGATCGACCGCATCCACCCGCAGCCCAGCGCGTGAAGGGAGTGTTGCGCCGCGCGGGTCAAGCCGAGGCAGCGAAAAAGCCCCGCCGCGCCAGCGTCCAGCGGTCAAGGCGGACACGGGGCGCGCGGGGCCCGGCGGCGCGGCAATGCCGCTCTGGGTTCAGCGCTTCGCGAGCTTGAGCGAATCGCGAATCTCGCGCAGCAGCGTCGTGTCCTCGGGCGTGGCGACAACAATCGTCGGCTCGTTCTTTTTCAGGCGGTTGATCTGCTTGACCATCATGAAGATGATGAACGCGAGGATGATGAAATTGACCGCCACGGTGATGAAGTTGCCGTAGGCGAACAGGGGCACGCCGGCCTTGCTGAGATCGGCGTAGTTCATCGCGCCCTTGTAGTCGGCGGGCGGGTTGGACAACAGAATGTAGAAGTTGGAAAAGTCCAAGCCCCCGAAGATCTTGCCGACGATCGGCATGATCAGGTCCTTCACGATCGAGTCGACGATCTTGCCGAACGCCGCGCCGATGATGACGCCGACCGCGAGGTCGACGACGTTGCCCTTCATCGCAAACTCTTTGAACTCTGTCGAAATGCTCATGCGAAATTCTCCTCGTTGGTGTTGATGCTGATGCGGCGTCTTGGCGTCCGCTTGCGTTGCCATCGGCAGGGCGCCGATCTTCTATCCCTGCAACGAGCATAAGGCCGGTGCCGCGAGGGTTCAATTGGCGGGACGGCGGGTGCCGATCCGAACCCGCATGAACGTGAATTGCTGGCACCGGTGTCTCGCGCCATGCACAACGCGGCGGGCGCCGTCGAACCTGCCGAAGCGACGACCACGGTCGCACACCGAGGCCGCGCGCCAGGCCCTCGACCCCCAACTTCGGCCCACTCTGTAGCAAAACAACAACATCTTGCGGGAGAGCTGCCGGTTTCAAAGCCTTAACAGAATCCGCCGTGAACGGGGCGTTGGCGACAGCCGATGGAGGCCTTCAGATCGTGCGCTTTTGCCTATGAACGGCGGCCTTCCGCGCGGCCCGCCAGGCCCACCCCGCGCAGGGCCACAGAGCGCGAGTCGCGAGGTTTCCCTTCGATACAATTTTCTGGCGTCGTCAAACGTGCGCGGGCCTGGCAACCGCAGGGTCCTATTCAAACAGAGGAGTGTCATGAACAAGTTGCTGTTGACCGCCGTCGCGTCGGCCGCCTGTGCCGCGATCGGCGTTTCCGCCCAGACCGTTGCCGCGAACGGCGCGCCGCGTCCCGCGGACGCCGTCCCCGGCCAGTGCTATGCCAAGGTGGTGTTGCCGGCACGCTTCGAGCCGCGCACCGAACAAGCGGTTCGGGTCCCGGCCAGCAAGCGCACCGAGATCGTCCCCGCCACCTACAAGACCGTCACCGAGCAGGTGATGGTCAGCCCGGAATACAAGCGCAGCGTCGTCGCGCCGGCCACCTACAAGACGGTGACGGATGAAGTGGTGGCGATCCCGGCGGGTTCGCGCGTCGAGCCGATCGCCGGCACGTTCAAGACCACCACCGAGCAGGTTCAGGTGGTGGCTGCCAGCAGCCGGATGGAAGTCATCCCCGCCACCTACAAGACGGTGACCGAACAAGTCGTGGTGGCCCCCGAGCGCAAGGAGATCAAGACCGTGCCGGCGGTGTACGAGACGGTCGAGGAGTCGGTGGTCGTGCGCCCGGCGTCGACGCGCGTCGAAACCGTTCCCGCCACATTCAAGATGGTGAGCGAGGAGATGCTGACGCGGGCCGAGTCGGTGCGCTACGAGCCGATCGCCATTCCGTTTCGCACCGTGAGCGAAGAAGTGCTGCGCAGCGAAGCCAGCAAGCGCCTCGAAGCGGTGTCGCCGAAGATGAAGACGGTGCAGGAGCGGGTCCTCGTCAAAGAGGCCGGCAAGCGCCTGGTGGAAGTGCCGGCGGTGTTCGAAACCGTCACCGAACGCATCAAGGTGGCCGACGCCTCGACCCAATGGAAACGCGGTCGCGCGTGGGTCGGCCAGGCCAAGGAAGTGCGTCCGGTCAAGGGCTTTGCGCTCGACGTCAAAGGCAACGTCGCGCTCGACCCGGACAACAAGGCTCAGTGGGTCGGCAGCGACAACACGTCGCTGGACGACGATGTGATGTGCCTGGTGGAAATCCCCGAGCGCTTCGAGACCATCACCAAGCGCGTCCTGAAGACACCCGCCAGCGTGCGCGAGGTCGAGGTGCCGGCCGAATACGCCATGCTGGCGACCCAGGCCGTGGACCAGCCCGCATCGGTGCGCGAAGTCGACATCCCGGCCACCTACCAGACCGTGACCAGCCAGGCCATCGACGTGGAAGCGCTCAAGGCCAAGGGCTACAAGTTCTCCGACAACGGCGACATCATTGCAACGCCCTCGGGCGAGCGCGTGCTGCGCGCGGCGTCGGTCGCCAGCAAGGCCGGCAAAGAAAAGTCCGCGGGCGCCGGCTCGGGTGAAGAAGGCTATGTGCGTGAAGTCAAGATCCCGGCGCAGCACAGCACGGTGCGGCGCCAGATCATCGACCAGCCGGCCACGGTGCGCACGGTGGAGGTGCCGGCCGTCGCCAAG
>JAYSVE010000804.1:0-3029 GCA_043718725.1 Methylibium sp. | reverse complement strand
GCCAGACCTCGACCAGGTTGGTGCGGTCGAACTGAAGCGCCGCGCCGATCATCTCGGCCCGCGTCTGCTCGGCCTCATTGCCCTGCGGCAGCGCAATGCGCCAACCGGCGTTGATGAGCCGCTTGCCCAGGCTGATCCAGTGCGCCTGGGGCCACAGCTTGTCGTCGCGCGAACTGCCATGCACGAACACGATCGTCGGCCGCTCGGCCCGCGCCGTGGGGCGCGCAGCGCGCAGCCCGTAGCGGGACGGACCCTGAAGAGAAAACCCGAGCGCCTTGGCGGCGAGCGTGCGCGCCCGATCCATCGCGTGAACACGCGGCTCGATTCGAATCGCGTGATCCACCAGCCAGGCCGCCGGCGCTTCGAAACTGGAACCCTCGGTGCGATTGGCCAGGCCGTGGCTGGGGCCGTTGGCCGTGCGCGCGATCCATGCCGACTTGGTCAGGCCCTGCATATCGATCACCGCGTCGTAACGCACCGATTGAAGGCGTTTGCGCAGGGCGGCCCATTCGGCTCGCACGCCGCCCGCCCACCACTTCTTGCGCCAGCGCCGCAACGGGCACTCGATGACCTCGCCGACACCCTCGACACGGCGCAGCAAGGGGGCGTACAAAGGCTCGACCACCCAGTCGACTTGCGCCCCGGGAAACGCCGCGCGGACGTCCTGCACCGCCGGCAGGGTGTGCACCACGTCCCCCAGGGACGACAGCTTGACGATCAGGATTCGCACCCGTGTTGTTCCGCGCGGCTCAGCCTAGAAACGGCGGTTGGACGCGCCCGAGTGAGCTGCGCCGCGGTGGGCTGGCAAGGCGCGACGACGCTGCGGGCTCATGCCCGCGAGGAGGAGCAACGCCGCCAGCGCGCTGCAGCGCGGCTCACTCGGGTGCGTAGCGCTCTCACCCAGTTGGTGAAGGTGGTCGTGAGGGAAAAAGTCAATATGCATTCGGTGTTTCCAGCGGAGTAGAGCGGTCAACTGCCGTTGCTAGGCTCAGTGCGCCGAGGTCTCGACCCGGGCGTCCGGTTTGACGCGCCGCAGCGCCGCCATGAATTCCGCCTGGATGCGCTCCAGCGCCTGCGGCGTGTGGCCTTCGAAACGCAGCACCAGCACCGAGGTTGTGTTGCTCGGCCGGATCAGGCCGAAGCCGTCTTCATAGTCGACACGCAGGCCATCGATGGTGATGATCTCCCTGCTGCCTGGGAACGTGGCGGTGTCGAGCAGACGTTGAACCAGCGCAACGCCCTCGCCCTCGGCGCAGGGCACGTTCAGCTCGGGCGTGCTGAAGCTGCTCGGCAGTGCATTGAGCACCCCACTGGGGTCGGCCGAGCGGCTCAGGATTTCGAGCATCCGCGCGGCGGTATAGGTGGCGTCGTCGAACCCGTACCAGCGTTCGCCGAAAAAAATGTGGCCGCTCATCTCGCCGGAAATCGGCGCCTTCAGCTCCTTCATCTTGGCCTTGATCAGCGAATGCCCGGTCTTCCACATCAAGGGCTTGCCGCCCGCGGCAACAATGGCCGGGGCCAGCCGCTGAGTGCACTTCACATCAAAGATGACCGTGCCACCCGGGTTGCGGCCGAGCACGTCGGTGGCCAACAGCATCAGTTGCCGGTCCGGGTAGATCACCTGGCCATCGCGGGTGACGACGCCCAGGCGGTCGCCATCGCCATCGAAGGCCAGGCCGAGTTCGGCGCCGGTGGCCTGCACCGTGCGGATCAGTTCGGCCAGGTTTTCGGGCTTGCTCGGGTCGGGATGGTGGTTTGGGAACGCGCCGTCGACGTCCGAATAGAGCTCGGTCACCTCGCAACCCAGGGCGCGCAGGATGCCCGGCGCGGAAGCACCGGGAATGCCATTGCCGGAATCGACGACGATCTTCATGCGCCGGGCCAGGTTGCAATCGGCTGTGATGCGCGCGCGGTACTCGGGCAGGATGTTCATGACCGCGGAGCGGCCCGGCGTCAGGAAATAGTCTTCGGCCTCGATGCGTTCGCGCAGGCGCTGGATCTCCACGCCGTAAATGGCGCGCCCGGCCAGCACCATCTTGAAGCCGTTGTATTCCTTCGGGTTGTGGCTGCCGGTCACCATGATGCCGCTGTGGCAGCCGTGAGCGCCGCGCGTGGCGGCAACGTAGTACAGCATCGGCGTCGTCACCGCGCCGAGGTCGACCACGTCCAGCCCGGTCGCGGCCAGGCCCCGAATCAACGCCGCCGCGAGGCTGGGGCCCGAGAGGCGCCCGTCGCGCCCGACCGCCACCGCACGCTCGCCGGCGTGGCGCGCTTCGGTTCCGAAGGCACGGCCCAAATGTTCGGCGAAACGCTCGTCGATGCTGGTGCCCACGACACCCCGAATGTCATAGGCCTTGAAGTTCGACGCGGTGATGTGCATGCTGTGGTGTCAAAAAATCGATTGGCGCAGATTGTAGGGACCGCGTCACCTGAAGCCGCCCGATGCGCGGCGACCAGGCGAACGCATTCACTCCCGCGGCCCATCCCCGACAATCCGGAGCCATGAAGACCGCAGACATCGCGCCGCTGTTCGCCACACTCAAGGCCGCCAACCCGCAACCGGCCACGGAACTCGAATACACCAATGTGTTCGAGTTGCTTGCCGCCGTGCTCTTGTCGGCACAGGCCACCGACGTCGGCGTCAACAAGGCCACGCGCAGGTTGTTCGCTGCCGCCAATTCACCGCAACGAATGCTCGCTCTCGGACTGCCCGCCATCACCGAGCACATCAAGTCGATCGGCTTGTACCGCAACAAGGCGAAAAACCTGCTGGAAACCTCTCGAATCCTGGTTCAGCGGCATGGCGCCCGGGTACCGCGCACGCGGGACGCACTCGAGGCGCTGCCCGGCGTGGGACGCAAGACCGCCAACGTGGTGCTCAACGTCGCGTTCGGCGAGGCCACGATCGCGGTCGATACCCATGTGTTCCGCGTCGCCAACCGCACCGGCCTGGCGACGGCAAAGACGCCGCTGGAGGTCGAAAGCAAGTTGCTCAAACGCGTCCCGGCAGCGTACCTGGCCGACGCGCA
>JAYSVE010000803.1:0-3030 GCA_043718725.1 Methylibium sp. | reverse complement strand
GAAGACATTCTCGAGTTGCTTGAGCTGCGACGCGCGGGCCTCGTCGGCCGCCGCAAGTGCGCCGGTGGCGGCCACCTCGCGCGTCAGAAATTCGTTGTGCGACCTGGACACCGTGGCCACATCGACGCCCCTGCCGAAGAAGCCCGCGCCGGTGAACTGCCCGCCCGCGGTTTCCAGCACCACGCCCTGGCGCGAATAACCCGGCGTGTTGACGTTGGCAATGTTGTTGCCGGTGGTCTGCAAGGCCGAATAGCTGGCGGACAGGGCCCGCGTGCCCAGGCTCATCAATGCGCCATTGCCCATGTGTTGGTCTCCTCGGGGTCCCGATTCACGTCACCACCCGTTGCAGCCGCAACGTGGTGTTGATGACGCGGGTCAGTTTGTCGGCATAGGCCGGGTCGGTGGCGTAGCCGGCGCGTTGCAGGCCTTCCGAAAATTCGCGCGCCGAGCCGGCGTTGGCCACCACCTGGCTGTAGCGCGGGCTGTTCGTCATCAGGCGCGCGTAGTCGCTGAAAGACTCGGCATACGAGCCATAGGCGCGAAATTTGGCGACCACCTTGCGCGGCTCGCCCTGCACGTATTCGGTGGTCGTGACTTCGGCCACGGCGCCCTTCCAACCCGACCCGGCCTTGATGCCGAACAGGTTGTGCGACGACGACCCGTCGGCATTCAGGATCTCGCGCCGGCCCCAGCCCGATTCGTGCGCGGCCTGCGCCACCATGAAGCCGGCCGGGATGCCGCTTTGCGCTTCGGCCATCCGGGCCGCGGCGCTGTGGTTGCGCACGAATTCGGTCTGGCGCATTGGCGCCCCCGGCGGCGCCGGCGGGTCGCGCGGCGTTGCCGCGGCCAGCGGCGCCGGTGGCGGGGTCGCCGGCGCGCCCATCTGGCGCTCCAGTTGCCGGGCGATGGCCTCGCTCAGGCCCCCGGGCATGCCGGTCATCTTCTGCGCGAACTGGGTGTCGAGCATCTCGGTGCCCATCTGCGTGCCGGCGTTGTCGAGCATGCCCGAGGACAGCGTCGCCTGGCGCATGCTCTTCATCAGCTCCTGCATGAACAGCGCCTCGAACTGCTTGGCCGCCTCTTTGATCGCGCCCTTGGGGTCGCGCGCGGCGCTGGCCCGCAAGGCGTCAATGCCGCGGTGGTCGGGGCCGGTCTTCGGCGTGCCGCCGAGGTTTGACGCGATGGCCATCAGATCACCTCCAGCTCGGCATTGAGGGCCCCGGCGGACTTCATCGCCTGCAGGATGGCCAGCAGGTCCTGGGGCGTGGCGCCCAGCGAATTGAGCGCCTTGATCACATCGGCCAGCTTGGTGCCGGCGGCCAACTGGATCAGCGAGCCGGCCTCTTGCCGGATGGTGATGTCGGCCTTGTCGGCGACGACGGTCTTGCCCGGCGACAACGGGCCGGGCTGGCTCACCACCGGCGTCGAACTGATGGTCACCGACAGGTTGCCGTGCGCCACGGCGCAGGCCGCCAGCGTCACCGCGCCGTTCATCACCACCGAACCGGTGCGCGCGTTGATCACCACCTTGGCGCTTGGCGCGGCCAGGTTCAGCGCGAGGTTTTCGATGTCGGCCATGAAGGCCACGCGCGCGTCCGGTGCGGTGGGCATGCGCACGCGAACCACGCGGCCGTCCAGGGCCTGCGCCGGGTTATCGGGCATGCGGGCGTTGATGGCGCGGGCCACTTCGCGAGCGGTGTTGAAGTCGCTGGCGTTCAGGTCCAGCTGCAGGGTGTCGCCCTGGTTCAGCGGTGTCGCCACGGCGCGCTCGACGCTGGCGCCATCGGGGATGCGGCCGGCGCTCAGGTGGTTGATCTGCACCTTGGAGCCGCCCGCCGATGCGCCCGCGCCGCCGACGATCAGGTTGCCCTGCGCCATGGCATAGACCTGCCCGTCGGCGCCCTTGAGCGGCGTGGCGATGAGGGTGCCGCCGCGCAGGCTCTTGGCGTTGCCCAGCGACGAAACATTGACATCGATGTTCTGGCCCGGTTGGGCAAACGCCGGCAACTGGGCGGTGACTATCACCGCCGCCACGTTCTTGACTTGCATGCTGGTGCCGGGCGGAATCGTCACGCCCATTTGCTGCAGCAGCGCGTTCATGCTCTGGGCCGTGAACGGTGCCGAGGTCGACTGGTCGCCGGTGCCGTCGAGCCCGACCACCAGGCCGTAGCCGGCCAGCGAGTTGCTGCGCACGCCCTGAACCGACGCCACCTCCTTGATGCGCGCCGCGTCCGTTGGCGCGGGCCACCACAGCGCGGCGCTGGCCAGCAGCCAGGCCAGCCAGACCACGAAACGCATGAAGGTTTGTTGGTTTTGCATCGTGATCGTCCAAAGTCTTATCGACCCATTCTGGGCAAAGCTGTAGCCCACGAAGCTTCGATAAGAGGCCGAACGACCGGTCAAACCCGCCGCGGCCGCCAAGAAGCGCGGGCGAAAAAAAGGCCCCCGAAGGGGCCCATCTTGCGGCGCCGTGACCGGCGCTGCATCAAGCCGCTAGCGCATCCGGCGGCGGGCGATGAAGCCGATCGCGCCCAGCCCGGCCAGCATCAACGCGTAGGTCTTGGGCTCGGGAATGGCCGACACGAGCGGCTCGCCACTGGCGATGAAAAACGTGTCCGGACCACCGGTTGCGTCGCTCATGCTCGCCGCCAGGCCGACCCGGAAGGCCGAGAACGCGGTCGAAGAAGCCGCAATGAAGGTGCTCGCCGCCGCGGCTTGCGCCGCATCCAGGCCGAACACGAAGCCGGCATTGCCGATGCCGGTCAGGGTCGACGCCAGGACCACCGGCGCGGCCAGCGTGAAGGTGATCGAGTCGGTGTTGAGCGCGTCGTAGAAGGTCAGGCCGAGTTGGCCGACGGTGATCGAATTGCCGGCCGGCTCGGTGGCGTTGAGGATGATCCGCAAGGCCGAGGTGTCGGTGATGTTCAACGCGCCCAAGGTCGGCAGGCCGAACTGGGAGGCGCCGCCGAGCGCGTCGCCTTGCAGCGCGACCCCGGCACCATCGGCCACGACGGCGCCGGTCTCCACCGA
>JAYSVE010000802.1:0-7120 GCA_043718725.1 Methylibium sp. | reverse complement strand
AAGGGGCGGCCTCCGCCGCCGACCCCCGCACCGTGCTGGCGGAACGCCACCTGTGGTTGATCCGGCTGCTCGAATGGCTGCGCCACGCCCCGCTGGCCGCCGACGTGGCGCCGGCGCCCAACCCGCTGCTTCGACTGCGCCACCTGCTCAACGTGCTCGAGCGCAACCCGCCCCTGCGGCAGGATGTGAGCCGGCTGCTGCGGCGCTTCTGGGGCCAGGTCGACAGCGCCGCGCTGCTGGCCGATTTCGGTTTTTCGGCACGCCGCGGTTTTACCGGCGAACTGGCCCATCGGCTGCGCGGCCGGCTGCTCCCGCTGACCCCGGCCACCACCGACCTGGGCGAGTTGTTCGGGCTGTTGTTCCCGCACGCCGACGACGGCGCCTGGCTGGACGCGCTGGACGAGGCCACGCTGGCCCGGGTGGCCGGCTTGCTGGAGCCGCCCGACCCGGCCCCCGCCACGCCTGGCGCTGCACCGTTTGCGCCACCCGAGGCCGATTGGCGCACCCCTTTCCTCGACGCCATCATGTATCTGGCCAGCGCGGTGCGCGCGGCGGGTTTTTCCGGCCCGCTGCGCCGGCGCATGACCCCGGAATTGCTGACCGGCATGACCGGCGAGGCGCCGTTTCGCCAGCTCGCGCATGTGGCCGAGCGCGTGCGCGAGCACGCCTTGTCCGGCGACACCGCCGCGCTGTTGCAAGAGGCGCACTACCTGCGCGCCTTGCTCGACGCCTGCCGGCGTTGCGCCGACAGCGTGCTGGAGCACCTGGAAGAACATGGCGTGTCGGTCGACCTGGTGTTCGAGCTGGACCAGTTGCGCCAGCGCACCGATCGCGCCGAGCCTGGTGCGCACCGCCGACGAGCGGCGCAGCATCGCCGCGCTGTTCGCCAGCCACTATTCGCTGCTGGCCCGCAAGGTGGCCGAGCGCAGCGCCGAAACCGGTGAGCACTACATCACCCGCAGCGCCGGCGAATACCGCGCCATGCTGCGCGCCGCGCTCGGCGGTGGCGCGGTGCTTGCCGGCACGACCTTCATCAAATTCATGCTACTGGCACTCGGCCTGTCGGCGTTCTGGGGCGGGCTGTGGGCCGGCGTCAACTACGCGGCGAGCTTTGTCATCGTCCAGCTCATGCACTGGACCGTTGCGACCAAGCAGCCGGCAATGACCGCCCCGGCAATGGCCTTGAAGCTCAGCGACTTGTCCGACGACGACGCGGTGGAGGGCTTCGTCGACGAGGTGGCGCATCTGATCCGCTCGCAGGCCGCGGGCATCATCGGCAACCTGGCCGCAGTGGCGCCGCTGGTGCTCGGCGTGCAATGGCTTTGGCAGACGCTGTTCGGCACGCCGCTGGTGGGCGCCGCGGACGGCCAGCATGTGCTGGAGGCGATCACGCTGCTGGGCCCGACGGCACTGTATGCGGCGTTCACCGGCGGTTTGCTGTTCGGCAGCTCGCTGATCGCCGGCTGGGTCGAGAACTGGTTTGTCTGGCACCGGCTGGACAGCGCGATCGCCTGGAACCCGCGCATCATCGCGCGGCTGGGGCCGGCGCGGGCGGCGCGCTGGGCGGCTTACTGGCGCGCCAACATTTCAGGCTTTGCCTCGAACATCTCGCTCGGCTTGATGCTGGGCTTGGTGCCGGCGGTGGCGGCGTTCTTTGCCCTGCCGATCGAGGTTCGGCATGTCACGCTGTCGACCGGGCAACTCGCCGCGGCGGTCGGGGCGCTCGGCTTCGCCGTGCTCGGGCAGGCGGCGTTCTGGTGGTGCGTGGCCGGCATTGCCGCCACCGGCGGGCTCAACGTGGCGGTGAGCTTCTTTCTGGCCTTCAAGGTGGCGCTGCGCTCACGCGGCATCCGCCTGGCCGACCGCAGCCGCATCTACCGGGCGATACGGCGCCGCATGTGGCGGCGGCCGGCGTCGTTCATTTTGCCGCCGTCGTGTTGACTCACGGGTCGTCGGTGCGGCGCTCGCCTTTGCGCCGGCCCGAGAACATGGTCCACCAGACGATCAACACCAGCAGCAACAACGCGCCAAAGGCTTCCAGCAAAATCAACCACATGTTCAAGGCCCTTCGAAGCAAAGCACGGCGAGCAGCGCCCTGGATTCTGGTGTTGCTGGCGGCTTGTACCAGCGCCCCGCCGCCACAAACGACGGGCCCGGCGGCCGACGACGAGCGGCCCCCGGTCGGCCCCGTGGCGCAGCCGGGCGCGGCGCTCCCGATTGTCCGCCAGCGCGCCCGCTGGGTGCCGGTGGACTGGGCCGAGCTGCCCGGCTGGCAGGCCGACCGCACGCTGGAGCTTTGGCCCGCCCTGCTGCGCGGCTGCAACCGGCCGGCGCTTGGATGGGCCAGGCTGTGCGTCGCCGCCGCCCGGCTGCCGCCGCAGAACGACGCCGACGCGCGCGACTGGTTGCAGCAGCAGTTGCGCCCCTACCGGGTCGAGACGCTGGACGGGACGGCCGATGGGCTGATCACCGGCTACATCGAGGCCCGCATCGAGGCGCAGCGGCAGGCCTCGATCGGCGTTCGGGTGGCGGTCTACGCGCCGCCGGCCGACCTGGGCCAGCGCCAGCCCTACTGGACCCGCCAGCAGCTCGACACCGTGCCGGCCGCCCGGGCCAGCCTGGCCGGGCGCGAGTTGGCCTATGTGGCCGACCCGCTGGACGCGCTGTTCCTGCAGATCCAGGGCTCGGGGCGGGTGCGGATCAAGGAGCCCGACGGCAGCCGCCGCACGGTGCGGCTGGCCTACGCCGGGCACAACGGCCAGCCCTACAAATCGGTCGGCAAGTGGCTGATCGAACAGGGTGAGATCCGCGCCGACCAGGCCTCCTGGCCGGACATCAAGCGCTGGGCCCAGAGCCACCCCCGGCGCGTCAACGACATGCTCTGGAGTAACCCGCGCGTGGTGTTCTTCCGCGAGGAGCCGCTGCTCGACCCGCAGTCCGCGCCGCTGGGCGGCCAGGGCGTGCCGCTCACGCCCAGGCGCTCCATCGCGGTCGACGTCCAAAGCATCCCCTACGGCACGCCGGTGTGGCTGGACACCAGCGAGCCGCTGTCCAACACCCCGCTGCAGCGCGTCGTGATGGCGCAAGACACCGGCAGCGCCATCATCGGCGCGGTTCGGGCAGACTACTTCTGGGGCTGGGGCGACGAGGCCGAGGCCCAGGCCGGGCGCATGAAGCAGCCCCTGCGCCTGTGGGTGCTGTGGCCGATTTCGCCCTGACAGGAGATTCCGTGAACGACCTTCCCGCCATCGACCCCGGCCGCCAGATCGACTGGAGCCTGACCTCGGCCGACTACGCCGCGCACCGACCCGGGCCACCCGCGCGGCTGTACGACATGCTGGCGCTGCTGGGGGTCGGCGTGCCCGGTCAACAGCTGCTCGACCTGGGCACCGGCACCGGCCTGGTGGCGCGCGAATTCGCCCGGCGCGGCTGCCGCGTCAGCGGCACCGACATCGCGCCGGGGCAGATCGAGGCGGCGCGCGCGCAGGCGCAATCCGAGGGCCTTGCGATCGACTTCCGGGTCGCGCCGGCAGAGGCCTGCCCGCATGCCGACGCGAGCTTCGACGTGGTCAGCGCCAGCCAGTGCTGGCTCTACTTCGATGCGCAACGGGCCATTGCCGAAGTCAAGCGGGTGCTCAAGCCCGGCGGTGTGCTGGTGACCACCCATTTCAGTTGGCTGGCGCTGGCCGACGCCACCGCCCGCGCCAGTGAGCAACTGGTGCTGCGTTTCAACCCGGCATGGCAAGGCGCCAATTGGCCGGGCAGGGTGCCTTCGGTCCCACCGTGGTCGGTCGGCCCCGCCGAGGTGCAGGCGATGTTCTGGTTCGACGAATCCGTGCCCTTCACGCGCGAGAGCTGGCGCGGCCGCATGCGCGCCTGCCGTGGCGTCGCCGCCACCTTGTCGGCGGCCGAGGTCGCCGCCTTCGATGCCGAGCACGACAAGCTGCTGAAAGAAGTTGCGCCAGCGCAATTCACCGTGCTGCACCGGGTCGACGCGCATTTGTTCCGGCCTTTGTAGAGAGCGCCCCCAGGCCGACGACGACGTCGTCCGCCCCCCAAGGGGGTATGAGCAAAGTGGCAAAGCCACATTTGCTCATGCGCACGCTCGGTTTGCCCGACTTGGCGGAAGAAAGATTTCGCCGCGTCGAACGACAGAACAGCATGCTATTCAAGGAGTTTCTTGCCATGACCCGCCGTCCCCTGCTCATGCTGATGGCCGGCTTCGGCCTGGCGCCCAAGATCGTCGCCGCGGCCGACAAACCCGCGCCGGACGCCACGCGCATCGTGCCGCTGCGCTTGCCCGACGCCGAATGGAAACAGCGCCTCACGCCGGCCCAATACGACGTCTTGCGCAAGGCCGGCACCGAACGCGCCGGCACCAGCCCGCTCAACACCGAAAAGCGCCAGGGCCGCTACGTGTGCGCCGGCTGCGACCTGCCGCTGTTCGGCTCGGAGATGAAGTTCGACAGCGGCACCGGCTGGCCGAGCTTTCACTCCACGCTGCCCGGCGCGCTGCTCACGTCCACCGACTTCAAGCTGGTGTTGCCGCGCACCGAATACCACTGCGCGCGCTGCGACGGCCACCAGGGCCATGTGTTCAAAGACGGCCCGGCGCCGAGCGGCAAGCGCTATTGCAACAACGGCGTGGCGTTGAAGTTCGAGGCCGCATCGTGACCGCGCGGCGCCGACATTGGGCCGACCTGGCCTGCGCCGCCCTGGTGGCCCTGACCGGCACGGTGAGCGCCCAGAACCAGGCCGCAGCCACCGCCAAAGCCGTCTTCGCCGGCGGCTGCTTCTGGTGCGTGGAATCCGACTTCGACAAGGTGCCCGGCGTCCTGTCCACCACTTCCGGCTACACCGGCGGCAAAACGGCCAACCCGACCTACGAGCAGGTCTCGAACAAAAACACCGGCCATGCCGAGGCGGTGGAGATCGTCTTCGATCCGGTCAAGGTCAGCTACGAAAAGCTTGTCGAGCATTTCTGGCGCACCATCGACCCGACCACCCCGGACCGCCAGTTCTGCGACGTGGGCTCGCCGTACCGCACGGCGATCTTTGCGCAGAACGCGGCCCAACTGAAGGCGGCACAGGCTTCGAAGGCGGCGTTGGGCAAGTCCAAGCCGTTCAAGGAACCTGTCGTCACCGAGGTCGCGCAGGGCGGTGTGTTTTACCCGGCAGAGTCCTACCACCAGGACTACTACAAGAAGAACCCGGTGCGCTACAAGTACTACCGCACCAGTTGCGGCCGCGACGCGCGCTTGAAGCAGTTGTGGGGGGAGCAGGCGGTGCATTGAGGGTCTTGCGCCGGGGCAGGGCTGCGACACCGCTGCCGCCCGCGCACATACCGATCATTCGAGCCGAATCCCCGCGTCAGCAATGACCTTGCGCCACTTCGCGGACTCGCTTTGCACGAATGCCCCGAACTGCGCCGGCGAGTCGCCGCCCACCACGGCGCCGGTCTCGATGATGGACTGCCGAATGTCCGGAAGGTTGAGTGCTCTGACGACGGACTTGTTCATCTTGGCGACGATTTCATCTGAGGTGCCGGCGCGGACGAAGATGCCCATCCAGCCGTTCATGTCGACCGACGGATGACTGAGTTCATTGAAGGTCGGCACTTCAGGCAGCACCGCCAATCGATTCTGGGCCGCAACGGCAAGCGCCTTGATGCGGCCGGATTTGAGAAGCGGCAGAGCCACCGAAGCGACGTTGAACGACAGTTGAACTTCGCCTCCAATCAGGTCTGCCATCAGCTGTGATCCGCCCTTGTACGGAACCAGCGTGAACTCGATTCCGGCTGCCTTGCTCGACAAGGCGGTCGCCAGATGCTGAATGTTGCCGACCCCTCCGGTGGCGACATTGAGCTTGCGCGGGTTGCCACGTGCATGGGCCACAAGTTCAGCGACCGGGTTGAACGGCGCGCCAGGGAAAGCCAGCAGGATCAGGGGGCCAGACGAAATCTTCGTCACCGCCGCGAACTCCTTCAGCGGGTCGTAGTTCATCTTGGTCAGATGCGACACGGTGACCAGCCCTGCACGCCTTGAGGAACAGCGGCGATGTCACTTTCCTTCGGACGCCAGGTACAGCTTCACTCGACCGGTGGTCCAGGTAGCGACGCCAGTTCCGAAGAAGTCGGCGTCTTCCGTCCACACGGGGCAGTTCAGCGGAGGGCGCATGCCAGCGCCGGCCAATCATCGGGGTCGCGGTCGCCGATGCGGGCGAGCGCGTGCTCCTGAAACGGTTGGTACAGCTCGGCGTCGATGGTGCGCACCAGGTTTTCGAGCGCATCAACAGTGAATAGCGCCGCAGCCGTGCTCACACCGCGCTTTTCCAACAGCGACGGAAGATGTTCTCGCGCTTCAGCATAAGCGGCGTCCGGCGCGAAGAAGCTGACATCGGCCACATGGTCAATGATGAGTTGGCGCACGCGTTGACCCAGAACGGCGCGGATCAGGATGTTCGAATCGAGGACGATCGCCCGCTGAGTCATGGACCCAGCCCTTGCGCGCCCGTACAGTGCGTCGTACCCCTCATCCGGGATTGCGTGCTGGCCGTTTGTTCGACCCAGCCGCCTTGCTTTTCCTGCGGATCGCCTTGAACTCCGTCGCCACGGCTTCGATATCCACCGACTGGGCGGCGAGCAGGCGGTCCAGTTCAGCCGATGCCCTCTTCAGCGCCGCCACATCGGCATCTACCTGTCCGCGAGTCGGGATGAAGAACCCGACGGTCTGCCCATGGCGGGTGACGGCCACCGGGGTTTCCGAGGCGATGTATTCCGCTAATCCCGACCGAAACTCGCGGATGCCGACTTTGGTTGTTTCCATATTGCACTCCTGACTTCTGCGCCAAAAAGGCAAACAGGACGCATTGTGCATCACTGTGTACACAAACGAAAGTCATAGTCATGGCTTGGGCGTCATCTCGGCCGGAGGCTTGCCCCGACAGTTGGTCGACGCAGCCAAGGCCGGCGAGTTCGAGCTTTGCAAAAGCGAGGTTCTGTTGGCTGAATTGCTGGATGTGTTCTCGCGCAGCAAGTTCGCGGCCCGCCTTGCGCATGCTGGGCTCACACCGGAGGGAATCGTCGGTGAGTTGCGCCGCCTTGCCGTGGTGGTGTCAACGC
>JAYSVE010000801.1:0-7130 GCA_043718725.1 Methylibium sp. | reverse complement strand
CGGTTCAGAAACTCTTGATGGAACACGAGATGGGCGAACTCTTCAAGGTGATCGGCTTTTCCAAGGGTGCCGAATTCGATGCGCTCGGGTTCTCCAACGGCGACCGGTCGCACACACTGTGATGTTCCAGAGCGTCGGCGCAAGCGCAACATGATCCGCTGGCTCATCGTCATCTTCCTGGCGCTGCTGATTTTTGGCGGGCTGCACCGGTGGCTGGAAAAGATCGGCCTGGGCAAGCTGCCGGGTGATTTTCGTTTTCAGCTATTTGGCAAGGAATTCTTCGTGCCGCTGACCAGCAGTGTGCTGCTGAGTTTTCTGGCGATGCTGATCGCGCAGTTTGTTTGATGCCGAAGTGGGCGGCGCCGCCAGGGGCCGGGCGGCCAGGCGTCAATGCAAAATCCACCATTCGTGCTGGCACTTCTTGCACCGCACCTGGACCTGGTCTCGTGCGCGGTCGTCCTCGACCAGGCTGATCCGGCCATAGGTTTTGCATTGCACGCAGACCGCCTGGTTGGCCACTTGTTCGGCCCGCATCAGCAGGAACAGGTAGCGCCGCAACGACCACACGCCCACCGCGGTGAACAAGATGACCGCGGCGACATCGATCAATCTGTCGGCCAGCGAAGCGCTGTTGCTGTAGACCTCGAAGGCCGCCAGTAACCCGATCGTGCAGAGCAGGAGCAACACCATGTGCGCATGGCTGCTGAACAGCTCACGCTCGTACCATTTGCGAAAGCTGTGTTTGCGCAAGCCCTCCGCCAGGTTCATCGCAAGGCCCCTGTCGAGTTCCCGCCGAACCCGCGGCGGGCCGATCACAACGCGGCGGCAGGCTTGTCTGCCGCCTGCCGATTCAGCGCTGGTTTTGCTTGGCCTGGGCCAGCAGGGTCGCGCCATCGCTGACCTCGAACTTGCCCGGCCCTTCGACGTTGAGCGACTTGACCACGCCGTCCACGACCAGCATCGAGTAGCGGTTCGAGCGCAGGCCCATCCCGCGCGCCGTCAGGTCCAGGGTCAAGCCGGTGGCTTTGGTGTATTCGGCACTGCCATCGGCCATCATGCGGACTTTGTCGGCGGTCTGCAGCTCACGCCCCCAGGCGCCCATGACAAACGCGTCATTGACGGCAATGCACCAGATTTCGTCAACCCCCGCGGCCTTCAGCGCCGCGGCATTTTCGACATAGCTGGGAACATGCTTGGCCGAACAGGTGGGCGTGTAGGCGCCCGGCAGCGCAAAGATGGCCAGCGTCTTGCCTGCAGTCACCTTGGTAACTTCGAAGCTGTTCGGGCCGAGCGAGCAACCGTTGCCTTCGACCTCGATGAACTCTTGCAGGACGCCCGAAGGCAGCTTGTCACCAACTTTCAACATGTGCATCTCCTTGATTGAATCTCGAATGGAAAAACGGCCGGTCGCCAGTATCCCAGCGTTCCGACCGTCGTGCAGCCGCGCCCTGTCAAAGGCCACGGTAAGGCCCCAGCCTCGCGAGTTCAGACCACGTTGCCCCTTTCGACCAGGCGTGTCACGACCCATGACTTGGTCTTGGAAATCGGCCGGCTTTCGGCGATTTCGACCACGTCGCCCGTCTTGTACTCACCCTTTTCGTCGTGGGCGTGGTACTTGCTGGAGCGGGCGACGATCTTGCCGTAAAGCTCGTGCTTGGTGCGGCGCTCGATCAGCACGGTAATGGTCTTGCTGCGCTTGTCGCTGACGACCTTGCCCACGAGCGTGCGGGTGTTCCTGGTCTTCGCGGGCGTCGGCGCAGTGGCCGCTTGTTGCGTCACGTCCTGGTTCATTTCGCAGCCTCTTTGCTCTTTTGTGCCAGCACCGTCTTGGCACGAGCAATGTCACGACGGGTCTTGCCCAACTGCGAATGGTTCGTCAGTTGCTGGGTGGCCTTTTGCATGCGCAGGCCGAAATGGGCCTTGAGCAGGTCGCCGACTTCCTTTTGCAGGCCGGCCACGTCCTTGGAGCGGAGTTCGGATGGTTTCATGGGGATTCTCCGAAAAGTGCCTCAAGCACCCACTTGGCGCGCAACGAACGTGGTGCGCAGCGGCAGCTTGGCGGCTGCCAAGGTGAACGCTTCGCGGGCCAGTTGTTCGGGCACACCGTTGATTTCGTAAAGGACCTTGCCCGGCTGAATTTCAGCCACGTAGTACTCGGGGTTGCCTTTGCCGTTGCCCATACGGACTTCGGCAGGCTTTTGCGAGATGGGCTTGTCCGGGAAGATGCGGATCCAGATCCGGCCGCCGCGCTTCACGTGGCGGGAAATGGCGCGCCGGGCGGCTTCGATCTGGCGTGCCGTCAAGCGGCCACGGTCGATGGCCTTCAGGCCGAAATCGCCAAACGACACTTTCGCGCCGCGGGTGGCCACGCCGGTGTTGCGGCCCTTTTGTTCCTTGCGGAATTTTCTACGTGCGGGTTGCAGCATGCTTATTCTCCTTTGGGCTCAGGCGTCACCGGGGCGACTGCCTTGCGCACACGCTTGACCGCCGGGGTCTTGGGTGCGTCTGCTGCGGGAACGGCTGGCCTGTCGGTCCCGGCTGCGGGCGCGCCACCCTGGCGCGGTGCGCCACGATCGAAGCCACCACCGCCCGGTCGACCCCGGCCGTCGGGCGCGCCGGGGCGCGGTGGGCGGCGGTTGCGGCGATCGTCCTCGTTGCTGTCGGGCTTGGCCGCGGGGGCGACTTCGCCCTTGCCGAGCCTGTCCCCACGGTAGACCCAGCATTTCACGCCGATGACGCCGTAGGTGGTCTTGGCTTCGGAGAAACCGTAGTCGATGTCGGCCTTGAGCGTGTGAAGCGGAACGCGACCCTCGCGGTACCACTCGCAACGCGCGATCTCGATCCCATTCAGGCGGCCCGAAGACATGATCTTGATGCCCTGCGCACCCAGGCGCATGGCGTTTTGCATCGCGCGTTTCATGGCGCGACGGAACATGATGCGCTTCTCTAGCTGCTGGGTGATGCTGTCGGCAATCAGTTGTGCATCGATCTCGGGCTTGCGCACTTCTTCGATGTTCACCGCCACCGGCACGCCCAGCCGGCTCGTCAGTTCGGCCTTGAGGTTTTCAATGTCCTCGCCCTTCTTGCCGATCACCACGCCCGGACGCGCCGAGTAAATGGTGATGCGCGCGTTCTTGGCCGGACGCTCGATGAGGATGCGCGACACCGCGGCGCTCTTGAGGCGGGCCTTGAGGTACTCGCGAACGCGCAGGTCCTCGGCCAGCATGGTGGCGAAGTTCTTGTTCGACGCGTACCAGCGCGACGCCCAATTGCGCGTGACCTGCAACCGGAAGCCGGTCGGATGAATCTTTTGTCCCATGGTCTTCTTGGCGCCTCTAGTTGCCGACGGTCACAAAAATGTGGCAGGTGGGTTTGCTGATGCTGTTGCCGCGGCCCTTGGCACGCGCCGAGAAGCGCTTCAGTGTTGCCGCCTGCTCGACGAAGATCGTCTTGACCTTGAGCTCGTCGATGTCGGCACCGTCGTTGTGCTCGGCGTTGGCAATCGCCGACTCAAGACACTTCTTGATGATGCCGGCGGCCTTCTTGGGCGTGAACGTCAGGATGTTGAGCGCCTGATCCACCTTCTTGCCGCGGACCATGTCGGCCACCAGCCGGCCCTTGTCGGCCGAGAGGCGAACGCCGCGAACGATTGAACGGGTTTCCATCGTCGTCATCCTCTTATTTCTTCGAAGCCTTCTTGTCGGCAGGGTGCCCTTTGAACGTGCGGGTGAGCGCAAATTCGCCGAGCTTGTGGCCCACCATCTGGTCCGTGACATACACCGGTACGTGTTGCTTGCCGTTGTGCACGGCAATCGTCACGCCGATGAAGTCGGGCAGGATGGTCGAGCGGCGCGACCAGGTCTTGATGGGCTTCTTGTCCTTGGTGGCCGAGGCCTTTTCGACTTTGGCCATCAGGTGGTGGTCGACGAACGGACCTTTTTTCAGTGAACGCGTCATGGCGGCCCCTTACTTTTTGCGACGCGCGACGATCATCGTCTGCGTGCGCTTGTTGTTGCGCGTACGGTAGCCCTTGGTGAGCGTGTTCCACGGCGACACTGGCGCCTGGCCCTCACCGGTACGACCTTCACCACCGCCGTGCGGGTGGTCCACCGGGTTCATGGCCACGCCACGCACGGTCGGTCGGATGCCCTGCCAGCGGCGCGCGCCGGCCTTGCCGTACTGGCGCAGGCTGTGTTCTTCGTTGCTCACCTCGCCGATGGTGGCGCGGCAGTCGACGTGGATCTTGCGCACCTCACCCGAACGCAACCGAAGCTGGGCGTAGGTCCCTTCGCGCGCCAACAGCGTCACCGACGCGCCGGCCGAACGAGCGATCTGCGCGCCCTTGCCGGGCAGCATTTCGATGCAGTGGATGATCGATCCCACCGGGATGTTCTTGATCGGCAGCGTGTTGCCGGCCTTGATCGGAGCTTCGGCACCACTCAACACCGTGGAGCCGACCTCCAGGCCGCGCGGCGCAATGATGTAGCGACGTTCGCCGTCCGCATAGCACACCAGGGCAATGTGGGCCGTGCGGTTCGGGTCGTATTCGATGCGTTCAACCTTGGCCGGAATCGCGTCCTTGTTGCGCACGAAATCGACGACACGGTAGTGGTGCTTGTGGCCACCGCCCTTGTGGCGAATCGTGATGTGGCCGTTGTTGTTGCGGCCCGCGTTCTGGATTTGCGGCTCGAGCAGCGAGGCCTCGGGCTTGCCTTTGTGCAGGTGCGCATGCACCACTTTCACCACGGCACGGCGGCCGGGCGATGTTGGTTTGACTTTGACGATGGCCATTACGCGGCCTCCCCGGAGAAGTTGAGCTCCTGGCCCGGCTTGAGCGACACATACGCCTTCTTGACGTGGTCGCGGCGGCCGGTGGATTTGCCGAAGCGCTTGACCTTGCCCTTTTGGGTGACGGTCTGAACCGACTCGACTTCGACCTTGAACATCAGTTCAACAGCGGCCTTGATCTCGGGCTTGGTGGCGTCGCGCAGAACCTTGAACAGGACCTGGTTGTGTTTCTCGGCGGTCATCGTGCCCTTCTCGGACACGATGGGAGCGACGAGCACCGTCGCCAGCCGGGCTTCGTTGTGTTTCGCTTTGGTGACAACAGTGGCGGTCATGCCAGCATCTCCTTGAGTTGCTCCATCGCCGCCTTGGTCACCAGCACCTTCTTGTAGAAGACCAGGGACAGCGGGTCGGCGTAGCGCGGCTCGACCACCAGCACGTTGGCCAGGTTGCGCGAGGCCAGCAGCAAGTTGTCGTCGACCTGGTCGGAAATGACCAGCACCGAGTCCAGGCCCATGGCCTTGAACTTTTGCGCAAGCAACTTGGTCTTGGGCGAGTCGACCGTGATCGAGTCAACCACCGCCAGCCGGCCTTCACGGGCCAGTTGGGAGAAGATGGCCGCCATGCCGGCGCGGTACATCTTCTTGTTGATCTTGTGGCTGAAATTCTCGTCCGGGCTGTTCGGGAAGATCCGTCCACCTCCACGCCACAGGGGTGACGAGGTCATGCCGGCACGTGCGCGGCCGGTGCCCTTCTGGCGCCAGGGCTTCTTGGTGGAGTGCTTGACCTCGGCACGGTCGAGTTGGGCGCGGGTGCCTTGGCGGGCGTTGGCCTGAAAGGCCACCACCACTTGGTGCACCAGCGCTTCGTTGTAGTCGCGGCCGAACAAGGTGTCGGGCGCGTCGACCTTGGCGGTGGCCTGGCCCTGGTCGTTGAGGAGCTCGAGTTGCATCAGTTGGCTCCTTCTTTCTTGGCCAGGACCTTCACCTTGGCCTTGATCGCCGGGCTCACGACCACATGGCCGTTCTTGGAGCCGGGGACGGCGCCGCGCACCAGCAAGAGCTGGCGGGTTTCGTCGATTCGGACGATGTCCAGGTTTTGGGTGGTCTTGGTCACGTCACCGCGGTGGCCGGACATCTTCTTGCCTGGAAAAACACGACCGGGGTCTTGCGCCATGGAGATCGAGCCCGGCACATTGTGCGAACGGCTGTTGCCGTGCGACGCGCGCTGCGACTTGAAGTTGTGACGCTTGATGGTGCCGGTGAAGCCCTTGCCGATCGAGGTGCCCTGCACATCAACCATTTGGCCGATGGCGAACACGCTTACGGGGATGGACGAGCCGGGCTGGTATTCGGCGGCGACCTCGGGGGTCACGCGGAATTCCTTGAGGATCTGGCCGGCTTCGACGCCAGCCTTGGCCATGTGGCCGGCTTCGGGCTTGCTGACGCGCGAGGCCTTGCGCTCGCCGAACGCCACCTGAATGGCGCTGTAACCGTCGGTTTCCGCGGTCTTGATCTGGGTCACGCGGTTGTTGGACACGTCGAGCACGGTCACAGGGATGGCGTCGCCATCGTCCGTGAAGATGCGCATCATGCCCACCTTGCGGCCCAGCAATCCGAGGCGATGACTCGCACTTGCTGTTGTCATGGTTTTTCTCCAGCCCGTTCGCGTCAAGTTGCACTTGTTGCGTCAGAGGCCTTTGTTGCACATGCCCGACATCGATTGGTCGGGCTGATTTGTTTGGGGGCATTCCTGAGGAACACCTCCCAAGGGAAGCCCGCGAGTGTAGCAGATCTGGCCTGTTCTCAGGTCACTGCCCAGCCCGCGATGCCATTACTGCAGCTTGATTTCGACGTCCACCCCGGCCGGCAGGTCGAGCTTCATCAGCGCGTCCACGGTCTTGTCGGTCGGGTCGATGATGTCCATCAGGCGCTGGTGGGTGCGAATCTCGAATTGGTCGCGCGACGTCTTGTTGACGTGGGGTGATCGCAGGATGTCGAAGCGCTGCATGCGGGTGGGCAGTGGCACCGGGCCCTTGACGATCGCGCCGGTGCGCTTGGCGGTGTCGACGATCTCGAGTGCCGACTGGTCGATCAGTTTGTAGTCAAACGCCTTCAGGCGGATACGGATCTTTTGCTTTTGCATGGTGATTCCTAAAAGAGCGGGGCAGCCCGAAGACCGCCGGTGATTGTTCTGTCAAAGAGGCCCGGACTCGGCCAGGCCTCATGTGGCATCAAGCGGCCTATTCGATGATCTTGGCCACCACGCCCGCACCCACGGTGCGGCCACCCTCGCGGATGGCGAAGCGCAGGCCCTCTTCCATCGCGATCGGGTTGATCAGCTTG
>JAYSVE010000081.1:0-2352 GCA_043718725.1 Methylibium sp. | reverse complement strand
GCCAACGAGGCCGACCGGCGCTGGGTGAACCTGCTGCAACAGCAGATCCAGTCGGCCGAGGTGGAACTGGTGGCCGAACTCGGCCAGGCGCCCGCCACGGTCGAGCAGCTGCTGTCTCTGAAACCAGGCGACTTCATCGAACTCGACCTGAAGCAGGCCATCGAAGTCAAGGTGGTGGGGGTGCCGGTGTTCGAGTGCCACTACGGCACGTCGAACGGCAAGTACGCACTCAAGATCGATCAACGTTTGACCGGCTCGAACCTGGGCTGGATTGGAGACTCGAATGTCAATTGACAACACCGCCAGCGCCGCCAGCGCCGAACAGGACGCGATGGCCGCCGAATGGGCCGCCGCGCTGGCCGAATCGAAACCCGAAACCGCCTCCGCGCTGAGCACGACCACGCTCGACGCGGCAGCGCCGGCGGCGTTCACGAACTTCGCCTCCAAGGCGGGCAACTTCGCGGCCAACCCGGCGGGCAACGACATCAACATGATCCTGGACATCCCGGTCCAGCTGACGGTGGAACTGGGGCGGACCCGGATTCCGATCAAGCACATCCTGCAGCTCGCTCAGGGCTCGGTGGTCGAGCTGGAGGCGATGGCCGGCGAGCCGATGGACGTGCTGGTCAACGGCTACCTGATCGCGCAGGGCGAGGTGGTGGTGGTGAACGAGAAGTTCGGCATCCGCCTGACCGACATCGTGACGCCGAGCGAGCGCATGCGCCGCTTGAGCCGGGCGTGATCCGCGCCTGACCCCGGCGCAATTCGACCGCAGTACGAAGGACATCGAAAGACATGACAGGAGCTCACTGGACATCGGCGCTGTGGTTCTTCGCCATCCTCGCCCTCATCCCGCTCGCGCTGTGGCTGCTCAAGCGCAGCCCGATGGGCGGCGCGGCCAGCGCCGGGGCCGGGCTGCGCAGCGTGGCATCGCTCGCGCTGTCGGCCAGCCAACGCATCGTGACGGTCGAGGTCGGCCACGGCCAGGACCGGCGCTGGCTGGTGCTGGGTGTCACGCCCAACAACATCAATACGCTGTACAGCGTGGCACCGTTCGACGATGCCGCACCCGCGGGTCCGGCCGCAGCCGGCTTTGCGCAGATGCTCGGCCGGCTGCGCGGCGGTCCGAACGGCGCGCCGAATGGCGGGACCAACGGCAACGCGAACGGCATCGGACCCCAGGGTGGCTGAGACCCGTTCAGGCCCGGCCTGGGCGGCGCTCGCGGCGGGCCTCGCAACCGCCCTCGCGGCGCTGCTGCCTCAGACCGCTTTCGCGCAGGCCGCCAGCGGCGCGAGCCTGCCGCTGATGGTCGGCCAGGGCGCGGGCGGCACCAGCTACTCGGTGCCGATCCAGACCCTGCTGTTCTTCACCGCGCTCAGCTTCCTGCCCGCGGTGCTGCTGCTGATGACCGGCTTCACGCGGATCGTGATCGTGCTGAGCCTGCTGCGCCAGGCCCTGGGAACCCAGGCCGCGCCGCCGAACCAGGTGGTGGTCGGGCTCTCGCTCTTCCTCACCTTCTTCGTGATGGGGCCGACGCTCGACAAGGTGTATGCCGATGCCTATCAGCCCTACTCGGAAAACCGGATCGCATTCGACGAGGCGCTCAAGCGCGGCGAGCTGCCGATGCGCGAGTTCATGCTGAAGCAGACCCGCCAGGCCGACGTGATGCTGTTTGCCCGTCTCGCCAAGGTCGACCCGGCGGTCAAGAGCGCCGACGTGCCGTTCAAGGTGCTGGTGCCGGCCTTCGTAACGAGCGAGCTGAAAAGCGCGTTCCAGATCGGCTTCCTGATCTTCATCCCCTTCCTCATCATCGACATGATCGTGGCGAGCGTGCTGATGTCGCTGGGCATGATGATGCTGTCGCCGGTGCTGGTCGCCCTGCCCTTCAAGCTGATGCTGTTCGTGCTGGCCGACGGCTGGAACCTGCTGCTGGGCTCACTGGCGGCGAGCTTCGCCACCTGACCCGGGTCATCCATGGACTCGCAACAAGTCTTCACCCTCGGCCAGAGCGGCCTGTACATGCTGCTGATGATCTCGGCACCGATGCTGCTGACCGTGCTCGCGGTCGGCCTGCTGGTCAGCATCTTCCAGGCCGCGACGCAGATCCACGAGGCCACGCTGTCGTTCGTGCCGAAGCTGATCGCCGCGGTCGCGGTGCTGGCGATTGCCGGCCCGTGGATGCTGACGACGCTGGTCGAGTATGTGCAGCGGACCTTGCAGGCGATTCCTTCGGCGGTCGGGTGAGGATTCAATTTCTTCACCGCTGAGGAACGGAGTCGACTCAGTTGCGCAGAGTAATGACAAGCACTCTTCTACTCTGCGCGAACTCCGTCAACTCCGTGACTCTGCGG
>JAYSVE010000009.1:0-2469 GCA_043718725.1 Methylibium sp. | reverse complement strand
TTCAAAGTGATAGGCACCTGGGACGACAAGCTTGCGCCGGGCGTGTTTGTGTCCACGCCTGTCGGCGCGCAGTTGGTCCGAAAGGGATCGGTGCTGTTGGCCGAATACCGCGTCACCGCAATCACGGCCCATCAGTTATCGCTTGAACACATGAGCTCCAAGCGCGAGTACCAATTCAATGTTCCACGCGCAGCCGGCCAATGACTCACCCTCACCGCGATTCGCTCAAACACATGACCTCCTTCCCGGGTAGACCCATCAGCCGGCGCTTGCGCAGCAGCCGCGGGGTGGTGATGGCGGTTGCCGTGCTGAGTCTGGCGGGCTGCGCCGGCTATCAGGCGTTTCGCGATGGCCAACTGAAGTTGTCCGATGGGCAGACCGAGCAGGGGCTGAGTCAGCTGAATCAGGCCATGAAGCTGGAGCCGGCAAACGCCGAGTACCGGCGAACCTACTTCACGCAACGCGAACTGCTGTTGAACGCCTTGTTGCGAGAGGCAGACCTTGCCTTGGAGTTGGGTGACTTTGCGACGGCGAGGCAGGCCTACGAAAAGGCCGCGCGGCTGGACCCTGCGAACAAGCGCGCGGCCGACGGCCCGGCGCGCACCGATGTGGCCGAGAGGCATTGGAAGGCGGTGGATGCAGCTACCGCATTGGGCCGCGAAGGCAAGCTTGACGGCGCAATTTCCCGGACGCAGCAGGTCCTGTCGGAGAATCCGAACTTTCGCCGCGCCACCGTGCTGCTGCGCCAGTTGATGCGCCAGCAAGCTGATGCGTCGGGCAAAGAGTTGGGCATCTACCCCAAACTCAAGGCCGCCTACCGCGTGCCGGTTTCGCTTACCTTCACCAACGCATCTCTGCTGCAGGTGTTTGAAGCACTGAAGCAGGCATCAGGCCTCAACTACATGATCGAGCGGGATGTGAAGTCGGACCTGCGGGTGACGATCTCGGTGAGCAACAAGCCTGTTGAGGACATCTTGCGGCTGCTGCTCGCCACGAATCAACTCGAACGCCGAGTGCTCGATGACGATACATTGCTGATCTACCCGAACACGCCCGCCAAAGCAGCGGAGTATCGAGAGATGGTGGTGCGCACCTTCTACCTGAACAACGCCGACGCCACCAAGATGGCCAACGTGGTGCGCACCATCGCCAAGGCACGCGATGTCGTTGTTGACGAAAAGCTCAACATGCTGATGGTTCGGGACTCCGCCGAAGTCATCCGCCTCGCCGAAAAGCTGATCGCGGCACAAGACCTCCCCGACCCCGAGGTCATGCTCGATCTCGAAGTGCTGGAGGTCAGCGTCAGCCGCCTGCTCCAGCTTGGCATCCGCTGGCCCGATTCGGTCTCGGCAGGTGTGGTGGGCGCGGACGGCGTGGCGGGCCAGCTGCGGTTGAACGAGTTGCGCAACCGAACCTCCGACATGGTCAGGCTGCACATCAACGACCCCGTCATTTCGGCCCAACTGCGAAGCACAAAGGGCGATGCCAATCTGCTGGCGAACCCGCGCATTCGGGTCAAGAACAAGCAGTCGGCCAAGATACTGATCGGTGAGCGGGTTCCCGTGATCACCACCACCTCGACCCCGAACGTGGGTGTCTCCAACAGCGTGAGCTACCTTGACGTCGGTCTCAAGCTGGACATTGAACCCACCGTGTCGCTCGACGATGAGGTGTCGATGAAGATCGCCCTGGAAGTGTCGAACATTCTGGAGACGATCACGGTGTCTGGCGGCACAACGGCTTATCGCCTGGGTACACGCAACACCTCGACCAGCCTGCGCGTTCGCGACGGCGAAACCAACATCCTCGCCGGATTGATCCAGCGCGACGAACGGCGCTCGAACACGGGTGTGCCGGGGTTGAATGAAATCCCGGTGGTCAGCAAGCTGTTTGGAGCCGCGCAGGACAGCGACTCCCGAACCGAGATCGTGTTGCTGATCACACCGCGCATCGTGCGCAATCTGGACGTTCCGGGGGTTGGATTGCAGGAGTTCTTGTCGGGAACGGAGGGCTCGGTCGGAGCGTCGCCCATCCAGTTGGGGCAGCCTGGTGGGCCTGAACGTGCCGGCGCGGGCCAGCCCACGGCTGCGCCGGGCCTCACGCCGCAGCGGCCGCCGACTGCACTGCCACCACCTGGGCCACCGCCCGGAGCATTCAATGCGGCGCCGGTGCCCGCGCCCGTCGCACCGGCATCCTCGCCTGCGACGCCACCGGCGTTGACGGCACCGCCCATGATCCCCGTCACGCCGAGGTAGCGGTGATCTTTGACCGACCACCGCAGAGGGCGCGCGTGCGACTGTCGCCGCGACCGAGCGGCGGATTCAGCCTGATTGAACTGCTGGTCGTGATTGCCATCATGGGGCTGTTGGCGAGCATCGGGTTGCCCTTGGCTGATCTGTCTCATCAGCGAACCAAGGAAGAGGAATTGCGGCGAGCATTGCGCGACATTCGTGGGGCGCTCGACGCCTA
>JAYSVE010000800.1:0-3046 GCA_043718725.1 Methylibium sp. | reverse complement strand
GACGCGCTGTCGCAGCTGAAGGGGTAGTTTGAGCGGTGGCGCGCTGGGCGCAGGGTCGGCGAGCGCATACCGTTGGCTTTGTGGGCCGGCGCGGTGGCCGCGGCTGGCCAGCACGGTGCGTACGGCGTGGCCATCGAGCTGCATCTGGATTACACCGGTCTCAAGCGTCGGGTGTCGTTGGCGGGCAGCAAGGCGGCGTCCACCGAGTTGGTCGCGCCCCGGTTTGTCGAGCTGTTCGCGCCGAGCGCTGCTGCTGGGCAGGCGAGGCCGTATTCGCAGTGCGTGGTTGAGTTGGACAACGCCCGTGGCGCGAAGATGCGGGTGGAGCTCAGCGGCAGTCCAGTGGAGGCGCTGACGGTCTTGTGCGCTTCGTTCTGGGGCGCGTGATGATCCAGATCACGCCGCGCATGCGCATCCTGGTGGCGGTCGAGCCGATCGATTTCCGCGCCGGCATCGACGGGCTGGCCGGCGCCCGCAGGAAGCGGCTGCAGGCCGAGCCCTTCAGTGGCGCGCTGTTCGTTTTTTGCAACCGCGCGCGCACGGCCATCAAGGTGCTGGTCTACGACGGCCAGGAATTTTGGATGTGCCACAAGCGGCTGTCGAGTGTGGGCGGTTTGCGTGGTGGCCCGATGGGGCGCAGCCCGCCCACGCGCTCACGGCCTGCGAGCTGCAGGTGCTGCTCATGGCCGGCGACCCTTCCCGGGCTCGCGCCGCGCCGGCCTGGCGCGCGTTGAGCATGGCGGCGTAGCGGGTGGGCCGGTGTGGGGTGGGCCGGTGTGCGCTCAGGCCACGGTGGCGAGTTGCTGGCGGTAGTTCCACGGCGGCCACTGCGCGGCCTTGCCGATCACGGCCTGGGCGTGGCGCTGCATTGCGTTGAGGTACTCGAAGGCGTTGACATCGCACATGACGCAGGTGTGGATCAGACTCATGAAGATGTCGCCGATCTCGGCCAGCACCTCTGATGGTTTTGTAGAACATCGAGCCCTTGCGGTGCAGGATGGCCCCGCCCGGTGGTCACCCCCAGGTGCACCCAGTTGGCCGCCCGGTAGCACGTGCCGGCAAAGCGCTGCGGATCAACGAAGCTCTCCAGGAAATAGATCGGATGCCCGTACACCGCCTGCCAATCGGCCGACAGGCGCCGCGCAATGCGCCCCAGCAGGTGCGAGGCCGGGTGCGGCACCCTCACCCACGGCAGAATCAAAAACCGCGTGTTGTAGGCCACCAGAGCGATGTTGGCCAGCCGTGCCTGCGCCGTCCAGCCGATGAACCGATCCCGGCTGCCCAGGTGCCGCGGCGCCGAGCTCCACGCCATGCAGGCAATCGGCCGCCCCGCGGCGTACACCATGTACTTCAGATGCTCGCCCACCGGCTGGCTGTAGCCCAGGTAATGGTGTGCTGCATCAGGGTGTTGAACACCGCCTCATCGGGCGTGCGCCGCACCTGTCCAATCTCCAGCGCCCCCAAATCGGCCAGCCTCGCATGCAACGCCGTCTCATCCACGCTGATCGCCACCGGCGCGCTGCGCTCTACAAACGGGTTGCGCGAGACCCGGCGCACCGCCGGCAACTCGATCAGCCCCTGGCGATGCAGCATCAACATCAGACCGCGACGCACCATCGCGCGCAGCGCGCCATTGGCCTGCACCCAGTTCCAGGCCTGGCACAGCTTCTCCGACAAATTGCGCCGACTCGACTGCGGGTGCTCGGCAATGAGCTGGCGAATGAAGACGAGGTCCTCGTCCGTGATCGGGCGGTGGCGGTAGCTCAGCGGTGACTGCATGCACCGCACCGTAGCAGTGACCGCGCCGGAACGAAAGGGGGGGGTGGACCCGGGAATTCGCTCCCAAGCAGCTAACCGGTCGGCCACACTGCCACAACAATCACGTCAATTCATGCAGATTTGCTGGAGGGACACCCTTGGGCTGGCGCTGCGATGAGGTGGCGCCATCGTCCATCCCCAGAGCCTCGGGCGAGCGCATCAAGACCGACCGGCGCGACGCGATGAAGCTGGCCCACCTGGCGCTCTCGGGCGATCTGGCCGGGGTGCGTGTGCCCGGCCCAACCGACGAGGCCGTGCGTGATCTCGTGCGTGCCCGCGAGGACGCCGTGCGCGAGCAGCGACGATTCGCAAATAGGGGCGCCACCGCCTGAAGGCGCTGCTGCTTCGCAATGGCATCGCCTACGCGGGCAAGAGCAATTGGACCGCCCCGCGTACCACCGGCCCGGGCCTGGTGGCCTGCCGTTGGTGCTCAGCTTGAGCGAGGAGTCAACGGGGCTGTGCTGCGATGGGTGGGCGGTTCTTGCGATAGGAGTTCTTGAGAGAGATCTTGCCGTCTCTGAAAGTGAACAAATCGCAACCGTGAACTTCAACGCGACTTCCGTCCTCGCGCGTTCCCGTGAATATCCACTCCGATACCCCGCGGCCTTCGTGGACAAAATGGCTACTGCTGCCCCAGTGAGCGTCTGGAAAGACGGCCCACACCTCCGCAAAGCCGACTTGCACAGCCTCTCTTCCAATGTAGCGGGCGCCGCAGACATCGGCACCGGCAGAAGCCTCAAAGACACAGTCCTCCGTCATGAATGACATCAGATCAACAATGTCATGGCGATTCCACGCGTCGGCAAAGGCCTGCAACATCGCCGTGGTTACTTCTGAAGTCACCGTCTGCATGATCGAGCTCCTCAAAAAAAGTCGCGAGTACCTGGATGCCGCCTTTGACGCCTAATGTTTGAATTGAGCCGCCTGCCGGAGCGGGTCGGCTCGAATGAGTGGTTGGCGTCACCCAATGCGGCCAACCCAGTATTCAGGCCTTTTCCGCTGGTGCGCTACGGCAACGATGAGAACTTCCGACTCGCTGGCCCTGTAAATGATGCCAAACGGGAAGCTCCTCACGAGCCAGCGTCGGGTGCACTTGGAGCGGAACGCTCCGCGTTCCGGGTGAGCAACCGCCTTCCGCACTGCCTCCGCTACGGCTTGCTCGAACCGCCTTCCCAACTCAGGGCGAATTGCCGAGTAGTAAGAAATCGCTTCGAGCAGCTCAGCTTCA
>JAYSVE010000799.1:0-7162 GCA_043718725.1 Methylibium sp. | reverse complement strand
CACCAAACTGCAACGGTTCCCGTGTCGATCGGCCTCCGGAGGGCAGCGTGTGCAGCACCGGCCCGCAATAGCAAAGACGCGTGACGCCGACCCGGTTGAGCAGGTGCGCGTCGATGCGCGCCACCTGTGGCGTGCTGTCGGCCCGCACCCCGAGCGTGCGGCCACTGAGTTGATCGACGAGTTTGAAGGTCCGAAGGTCGAGCTCGCTGCCCGTGCCGGAGAGCAGAGACTCGATGTGCTCCAGCAGCGGCGGCATCACCAGCTCGCAGCCGTAGCCGCGAGCGACATCGAGCAGCCTTCGTCGAAGGTCTTCGATGTGCCTGGCCTGTGAGGGCAGAACATCTGCAATGTGCTCGGGCAGCAGCCAAGCAGAGGACATGGGAAAAGGCCGGGGATTAAAAACAGAATTGTACCGGTGGCATCGCCGCAAGGGCCCGCGTTGCGGCGCCAACGAGTCAGTGCAGGAACACCAGCAGGATCACCAGGCCGCCGATCATGCTGGCCAGACCGAGAAATCGAATCTGGCCGTCGGTCATCTTCATGGCGCGCTCGAATACCCGGCGCCACGCCGGGGGGCTGAAGAAGGGCAGCAAACCCTCGGCGATGAGCATCAATGCAAACGCGCCGAGCAGCAACTCCCAAACCGGCGCCGCGGACAAGTCCTACTTTCGTGCCGCCGCGGCGGGCGCCACCGGCGCAGCGCCGCCCGCGCCACGCATGGCCTTGAAGAACTCGTTGCCGGGGTCGACGACCATCACGTCCGAACGGTTGCGAAAGCTCGCCCGGTAGGCTTCCAGGCTGCGATAAAACTGGGCGAACTGCGGATCGCGACCAAAGGCCTGGGCGAACAACGCGGAAGCCTTGGCGTCGCCATCGCCCTTGACCTTCTGGGCGTCGCGATAGGCTTCGGCAACGATGACCTCACGCTGGCGATCGGCATCGGCCCTCACCTTTTCGCCTTCGGCGCTGCCGGTGGAGCGCAGCTGATTGGCCACCTGCAAGCGCTCGGACTTCATCCGGCTGTAGATTGATTCGGTGATGTTGGCAACGAAGTCCACGCGCTTGATCCGCACATCAAGGATCTCGATGCCGAAGGCCTTGGCGTCATCGACCAGGCGACTGCGCACGTCCTGCACAACCTTGTCGCGCTCGGTCGAAAGCACGCCACCGACGGTGCGTTTGGTCACCTCTTCGTTGAATGCCGCATGGACGACGGGGCTCAGGCGCGATTCGAGGTTGCGCATGTCGACCCCGTTGTTGCGGATGAACTGGCGCGGTTCGGTGACCCGCCACTTGACCAGCCAGTCGATCACCAGGCTCTTCTTTTCAGCCGTGAAGATCGGCCGCGTCTCGGGGCTGTCCAGCGTCTGGATTCGACGGTCGAGGAAGACGACGTTCTGGAACGGCGGCGGCAACTTCCACTTGAGCCCAGGCTCCTGCACGACTTCCTTGATTTCACCCAGCGCGTAGATGACCCCCACCTGACGTTGATCGACGACAAAGAGGGTCGAGGCAAGCACCATCAAAGCCAGCAGCACGCCGGCGACGATCAGACCAATTCGGTTCATGTTTTCAGGACTCCTGCCGCTCAACGACCGTCGCGGTCGCGACCGCGCTGACCGTCTCGCGAACGCACATCGACGGTTCCGGTCGGGGTCGTGGTTTCGCCAGTCACCGGCGCCAGTGCCGCCGCCGGTGGTACCACGGCGCCGGCTTGCTGCATCAACTTGTCCAGCGGCAAATACAACATGTTGGAGTTCGTGCGGTTGTCGATCATGACTTTGCTGACGTTGGAGTACACCTGCTGCATGGTTTCGATGTACAGGCGATCCCGCGTCACCGCCGGCGCCTTCTGGTACTCGGCAAGCACCTGGTTGAAGCGCTGTGCGTCGCCCTCGGCCTCCGCGATCACGCGGGCCTTGTAGCCCTCGGACTGTTCACGCAGCCGCGCGGCTGTGCCCTGGGCCTTGGGAATCACGTCACTGGCATAGGCCTGGCCCTCCTTCTTGAGGCGGTCGCCGTCCTGACCGGCTTTCAACGTGTCTTCGAACGCCGCCAGCACTTGCTCCGGCGGCTGGACACTCTGCACGTTGACATTGGCCACCACGATGCCCGCCTTGAGGCGGTCCAACTGGGTCTGGATGGACTTCACCAGTTCGGCGGCGATGGCATCGCGTTGCTCGTACAGCACCGAATCGATATTGCTCTTGCCGACGATTTCTCGTACGGCTGATTCGGCGGCCAGCGACACGGCTTCCTCCGGGTCCCGGTTCTCGAAGAGGAAGGCGCGCGCGTCCTTCAAACGGTATTGCACGGTAAAGCGAATGTCGACGATGTTCTCGTCTTGCGTCAGCATCGAGGAATCGCGCAGTCCTGTGGCCTGGTTGACGACGTTCTTGCCGACTTCTCGGGACCGCAACTGCGTCACGCGGACGGTTTCGTGCGCCTGGAACGGGTATGGCAAGCGCCATTTGAAGCCCGCATCTTCGGTGCGGCTGAATTTGCCGAACGAAGTCACGACCGCCTGCTCGCCTTCCTGCACGATAAAAAAGCCGCTGCCCAGCCAGATCAGTGCGACCACGCCACCAATGAGCACGGCACCGATGCCGGCGCTCTTCATGTCGGGCTGGAAGTTCGGCCCACCGGAATTGTCGCCGCCGGAACCGTTGCTTCGACGTGGGCCCCCCTTGGCGCCGAACAAGCCGCCAAGCTTCTTGTTGAGATCGCGCCAAAGCTCGTCCAGGTCGGGCGGCCCGTCACCGCGTCCACCGCTGCTCAAATGCAGGTCGGCAGAACGCGGACGGGCGGCCAGCCAACCCCATGCCGTGACGACCAGGCCAACCAGCATGCGGCGCAGGGCATGGGCCAGCGCCGTCCATCGGGCGCCTTCTTCTTGATTTGCAAAGGTCTGCTGGCTCATGGGGGTGTGAGTGAAATTGACATGGAGTCGGGTTGGACGTCGAGCGAAACCGGCTCGTCGAGGGTCGAGGCTTCTTCAAGGCCGGCAAGCTCGTCACCTGAGGCCGAATGGTGCGGGTTCAAGGTGACGCCGGCCCTGGCCGCGGCCAGCGCGTCGGCCAGCAAGTCCCGCAAGACATCCAGGCCGGTGCCATCCTGCGCGCTGACGAATACCCGGGGCATCTGGACGCCGGCGTCGACCTCCAGCCTGTCGCGCAGCGCGCGCGGACGCTGGGTCGCATCGAGCCGGTCGAGTTTGTTGAACACCAGGACCTGCGGGATGTCCTGGGCGCCGATCTCCGCCAGCACCCGCTGAACTTCGGCCATCTGTTCCGCGAGCACCGGGCTGGCGCAGTCGACCACGTGCAGCAGCAGGTCGGCGTCGGCGGCTTCTTGCAAGGTGGCCTCGAAGGCTTCGACGAGCTTGTGCGGCAGGTCGCGGATAAAGCCCACGGTGTCGGACAACGAAGCCGAGCTTTCCGCGTTTTCAAGAAAAAGTTGCCGGGTGGTGGTGTCGAGCGTGGCAAACAGTTGGTCCGCGGTATGGGCGCGCGCATTGACCAGGGCGTTGAACAAGGTCGACTTGCCGGCGTTGGTGTAGCCCACCAGTGATACCCGAAAAGTCTGGTTCCGTTCACGCGAACGGCGTTGGGTGCTGCGCTGGCGCTTGACCCGGTCCAGGCGCAGCTTGATGCCCTTGATTCGCTCGCCGATGATCCGCTTGTCAAGCTCCAACTGCGCCTCGCCCGGACCGCCGCGGTTGCCGATGCCGCCGCGTTGGCGCTCCAGGTGGCTCCAGCGCCGCACCAACCGGGTCGACAGGTATTTCAGCCGCGCCAGTTCGACCTGCAGCTTGCCTTCGTGGCTTTGGGCGCGTTCGCCGAAGATCTCCAGAATCAGCATGGTGCGGTCGGCCACGGCCACGCCGAGATGGCGCTCCAGATTGCGCTGCTGCGCCGGCGACAAGGCCTGGTCGAACAACACCGCCTCGGCCTGATGGGCCAATACCAGCGCCTTGATTTCATCGGCCTTGCCCGAGCCGACAAAGAGCGACGGGTCGGGCGCCTTGCGCTTGGCGACCAGCCGGGCCACTGCAACGTCACCGGCCGATTCGGCGAGCAAGGCCAGTTCGTCCAGACTCGCGTCGAACGCGCGCGAGCGCCCGAAGTCGACCCCGACCAGGATGGCGCGCGCAGGGCCCTCTGGCAAGGTCGAAACGGTCGACTCCGCAGAACTCAAGGTGCGAGCCGCCTGTGGCCTGCCGTTGCCACAGGTGTCATGCCTGCTCGGGAATCTCGGCAGCCTGGAAATTCACCGCGCGACCAGGGACGACGGTGGATATGGCGTGCTTGTAGACCATTTGCGTGACGGTGTTGCGCAGCAACACCACGTACTGGTCGAAGGATTCGATGTGCCCCTGCAACTTGATGCCGTTGACGAGGTAGATCGACACCGGAACATGCTCCTTGCGCAGCAGATTCAGGAACGGGTCTTGTAGGAGTTGCCCTTTGTTGCTCACGATATTCTCCGTGATGAAAGTTCAGAAGAGCGGCACCTTAACACAGGCCCTGGCCGGCCGGCCCGGCACCTCAAGATGCCCCGAAGCCGTGTCGGGCCAAGTTCGACGCGCCAAGTCGTCGCGCCATACCCGGACTTCGACCGACGCAGCAGCGCAAATGGCGAATCGGACCACCGCGTCAGGACGATTTGTCGTCGAACGGGTTGCGCGAGGACCGCATCTCGATGCGCAACGGCGTGCCCGTCAACTTGAAGTGCTCGCGGAATCGTCCCTCCAGGAAGCGCTTGTAGGCGTCGGTCACGTGCTCCAGAGAGTTGCCGTGGATCACGATGATCGGCGGGTTCATGCCACCCTGGTGGGCGTAGCGCAGCTTGGGTCGGAAGGCACCGACACGCTTGGGCGCCTGGTGCTCCACGGCATCCTGCAACAGCCGCGTCAGCACCGGTGTGGACATCTTCTTGACGGCCGAGGCATGCGCTTCGGCAATGGTCTTCCACACCGGCGCCAGCCCCTGGCGCTTGGTGGCCGAAATGTGCAGGACCGGGGCAAACTTCAAGAACGCCAGCCGCATCTCGATCGAGCGTTGCAGGGTCTGTTTCTGGTAGTCATCGACGGCGTCCCACTTGTTCACCGCCAATGCCACGGCCCGACCGCTTTCCAGGATGTAGCCGGCAATGTGGGCGTCCTGGTCGGTCACGCCCTGGGTCGCGTCGAGCAGCAGCAACACGACGTTTGCGCCGGCGATGGCCTGGAGGGTCTTTACGACCGAGAATTTCTCGACCGCCTCGAAGACCTTGCCCTTGCGGCGCAATCCCGCGGTGTCGATCAACTCGAACTTCTGTCCATGGCGCTCGAACGGCACCATGATCGCGTCGCGCGTCGTGCCAGGCTGGTCGAACGCCACCAACCGCTCTTCGCCAAGCCAGGTGTTGATCAGGGTTGACTTGCCGACGTTGGGGCGCCCCGCCACGGCCAGGCGAATCGGCGCGTCGTCTTGTGGCTCCGGTTCCTCGGCATCGAACTCAAAGCCTTCCAGCGCCGCATCGGTGAGACTGCGCACGCCCTCGCCATGGGCCGCTGACACCGGGTGCGGCGCACCCAGCCCGAGCTCGAAGAATTCGGCCAGCAGCGGCGACTCGGCCATGCCTTCGGCCTTGTTGGCGGCCAGCACGACCTTCTTGCCGGTGGCGCGCAAGAAGCGGGCAATGTCGTGGTCCTGACCCGCAACACCGGCGCGCACATCGACCACAAAAATCACCGCATCCGCTTCGGCCACCGCCTGGCGCGTCTGCTTGGCCATTTCCTTGACGATGCCGGTGGTGCTGTCGGGTTCGAAGCCGCCGGTGTCGACGACAATGAATTCGTGGTCGCCGCTGCGGCCATCGCCGTAGTGGCGGTCGCGTGTGAGCCCCGAGAAATCCGCAACGATGGCGTCGCGGCTCTTGGTCATACGGTTAAACAAGGTGGATTTGCCGACGTTGGGTCGGCCCACCACGGCCAGGACGGGTTTCACGGTGCCAACTTCATCAGGGCGCGCATTGCGGCCATGCCGGTTTCATTCGGACCGGAAGGCGAACAAGCCGCCGGCCCGCGTGACGATCAACATCGTGCCGCCTGACACGACCGGCGCGGCGATGACCGGGCTGCCGTCGGTTGGCAGGCGAAGCATCGCCTCGCCATTGTCCCGGGACAACCAATGCACGATGCCGTCGGCGTCGCCGAACACCAGCGCCCGGCCCACGCTCAGCGGCGCGCTCAAGGCCCGGTAAAGCAGGCTGTCGCTGGTCCAGGCAACTTCGCCGCTCGGGGTGCGCCAGGCCGACAATCGGTCCGAGGCGTCCGCGCCGAACACGTATTGCTCATCGCCGGCCACGGCATCCGTGCCGCCGATGTTCTTGCTCCAGGCGAGCGTGCCGCGCTCGGCATTGACACACCCCACGGCCGACTGAAAGGCACGAACACAAAACACGTCGGCGACGCGCGCCGCGGGGCCGACCAGGTCGGCCAGGCGCTCGACTTCGTTCGCACCCCGCGGCGTCGCGACCGGCAGTTCCCAGCGTACCGTGCCCCGCAGCGGGTCCAGCCCCGCCAACCGAGGGCCTTGCCCCACGACCAGGGTGTCCTTGAACGCCGCCAGCACGCCCGAATGCGACAAGGTCAGCGGGTCGCCAGGGCGCTGCAGCGTCCACAGCTTGCGCCCGTCGAGCGCATCGAAGGCGCTCACACTGCGGTCGACACCGAGGATGAACACCCGCTCGCCGGCCACCAGGGGGGCGGTGGTGACTCTGGACGTCAACGCCTTGCGCCATTTTTCGCGCCCGGCTTCGAGCGTGACCAGATCGCCGTCGCGGGTCACGACAGCGGCAAACCGGCCGTCGCTGCCGACGCCGGCACTGAGCTTGGCGCGCACCGATGCGCGCCACACTTCCTGGCCGGTCGCGGCCTGGATCGCCATCACCGTGCCGTCGTTTCCGGCCAGGGTGAAGACGCCATCGTTCACGGCCACCGAGAGCGGAAACGCGACGCCGTCGACCCGCTGCTGCCACACCACCTTGCCGGCGATCCGCGGGGTGTAGTCGAGCAAGGGTTTCGGCTTGGGCCGGTCCGGGCCCAACGCACAACCGGCCAGCGCGGCACCGGCGCACAGCGCCAGCCCCAGCGTGCGCAGCGCACCCAGCGTCATTT
>JAYSVE010000798.1:0-3050 GCA_043718725.1 Methylibium sp. | reverse complement strand
ATTCGCCATGGCATTGATGGAAGCGGGCCTGCACCTCGTCGATGCGGTTCTCGGTCCACTGCTTGCCGTCGGCCACCTGGGTGTAGTCGCCCTGGAAGTCGAAGCGTTCGTGGTCCGACAGGTCGTAGCTGCGGGCCTGCGCCTTGTCGACGCCCAGCGCCACGGCCGGGCGCTCGAAGTCGTAGCTGGTCAGCGCCACCTTGCCGGTGCGCACCGACTGGTTCGAGGCCCAGTTCGCGACGTATTCCTGGTCAGGCGGCGCATTGGCGGGGTCTTCGATGTAGCGCACGGTCTCGTAGCCGGCCGCGGCGTCGTGCGCACTTTGCGAATCGACCAGCACCAACTGGTGCTTGCCGTCGGTGTGCTTGAAGTACCAGTAGATGCCTTCGTACTCAAGCAGGCGCGCAATGAAATTGAAATCACTTTCGCGGTACTGCACGCAGTAGGTGCGCGGCGGGTACTGGCGGAACAGCTTGAACTCGAAGTTGGCGACGCTGTGGTCGCTGAACACCTTTTTGACGATGTCGGGCACCGACAGGTCCTGGAAGACGCGGCAGTCGCTGGTGCGCGTGAGGAACCACAGCCAGGGTTTGACGGTGGCCTGGTAGCCGAAGTAGCGGCCCTTGTGCGTGCCGACGCCGAAGCGGCTGACGAGGCCGTTGAAGTGGCGCTTGGAACCGTCGTGGAGTTCAACGTGCACGGTGACCGGCTTGCCCAGCAGGTCAAGCGGCGCCAGGTCGGGCTTTTTGCTGAGCAGGCTCAACTGCATTTCGCCCAGCGTGCTCAAGGCTGCCGAGGCGGTCATGGCCTCGAAGAACAGGTCTTCGGGCGGCAGCGGTGAGGTGAGCGAGATGGGGTTCGCCATGGGTGCGTTGGGGGCTGCGCAAGAACGCGCGCCAGTTCCCGCAGGGTAGGAAGGCCGGGGCGCAGGGTAAAGCGACGAAAGTCATTTGTGGCGGGGTGCAGGGTCGTGCGCGGCCAGCGCTTTTCGTGCCGCCACCAGCCAGCCACGCACGGGATTCCCGCCCTCCTGGCGCAAGGTTTCGGCGCTGATTTCGAGCAGCTCGAAACCTGCCTGCGACAGCACCTGCTCGACATGGCTGCGCGCATGCGCGTAGCGGCCGTGGGGCTCCAGCCTGAAGGGCAGGCCCGATTCGTCGGCGAGCCGTTCCACCGTGAACACCAGCGTGGCGCCGGCTCGCATGGAGCCGCCGGCCGCGGCCATCAACCCAGCCAGGTCGCCGAAGTAGCACAGCGTGTCGGCCGAGACCAGGACCTCCCACTGGTCGGGAGACTGGCGCAAAAACTCGGTCAGCTCGGCCTTGAACAGCTCGGTGTAGACGCCCTTGGCCTGGGCCCGGTCGAGCATGCCGCGCGACAGGTCCACGCCAGACAGCGAGCGCGCCCAGGGCGCCACCAGCGGGCCGCACAGGCCGGTGCCGCAGCCGGCGTCGAGCACCACGAATTGTTGTGCCGGCGCCGGCAAGTGGCGCGCCAGCATGGCGGCGCACAACTGCGGCGCCTGGTAGTGCAGGTTCTCGTTGAGCAGCGTCTCAAAGCTTTCGGCAAAACCGTCGAACGTGGTTTCCACATAGTCGTCGGGGGCGCGGTCGGGCACGCCCTCGCCCGAGCACGCCGCAAACATGTGGCGCGCCACCGGGTGCTTGGGCTCGTCGCCAAGCCATTGGCGGAACACCTCGGCCGCCTCGCGGACCTTGCCCATTGAGTAGTAGGTGAAGCCCAGCAGCTTTCTGCCATCGGGGTTGTTGGGCATCAGCTCCAGCGCTTTGCTGTAGTAGCTGATGGCGCCTTGAATATCGCCCTCGGCGGCGTGCAGCAGGCCCAGGTTGTTGTGCGCGTTCAGGTGCTTCGGGTCGAGCCCGACCGCAAGTTGATAGTGCGCGCGCGCCTCGTCGAAGCGGTCTTGCGCCCGGTACAGCGCGCCCAGGTTGTTCTGCAGGTCGGCCGAGTCGGGCGCCAGCGCGGCGGCGCGCTCGTAGGCCGCGGTGGCCGCCGCCACGTCGCCGCGCGACACGTGGATGTTGCCCAGGTTGTTGTGAAAGCCGGCATGGCCCGGCACCAGGCGCGCGGCCTGCTCGATCAACGCAATGCCTTCGTCGCTGTGGCCACGCTGGTGCCGCAGCATGCCCAGGAAGTGGAGTGCATCGGGCTGTTGCGGCGCCGCGGCCAGGATGCGGCGGTACAGCGTTTCGGCGCCTTCGAGTTGGCGGTTCTGGTGCATGTCCAACGCCAGGCGCAGGGCGTCGGGGAGGTCGAGCTCGGTGGGCGGCGCGACTGTGGCGGGTGTGTCGGCATTCATGTCGGCGGCGGCAGGTATCGCGCGGTCAGGCATTCAGAAAACCCAAGGCCGCATTCCACGCCTTGCCCGCCTTGCCGGTTTCCTTGGTGTGGCTCTGGGCCAGCTTCAGCAGGCCGGTCACCACCGGGTCTTCGCTCGAGAAGCTGTAGCCGGCATCGTCCAGAAACTTTGAGCCCCAGACTTTGAGCTCGTCGACGTAGCGGCAACCACCGTCGAACGCGGCCTGCGTGATCACAGCGGTGTCGTCCTTGAACATCTTCAGGAAGTGCATCTTGTCGCCGCACACGCCGCTGTTCAGCGCCAGCACCGACAGCGCCGGCATGTCCACCGCGTAACTCTTGAACCAGGAGTTGAAGGCGATCGGCCGGGTGTGCAAGGCGCCGGCTTCGTTGCGCACCTCCCAGTACTGCGCGGCCTGCTTGAAGAAACTGCGCATGCGGATCAGCTCGATCACGCGCCAGATCGTCTTGACCAATGCTTCGACGATCGCCACCACCAGCGCGCCGATCGCCGACGCGCCCGACGATGCGAACTCCAGCCCCAGCTTCAACCCCCCTTTGACGGTGTCGTACACGCCCTCGCCCACGCTGAACCACATGGCGCGGCGAATCGCCTGCACGATGGTGCCCGGGTGACCGGCCAGCAACACCACGTCTCGGCCCGACAGCCATTCCTTGAATTTGGTGACGCCGGAGTCGATGGTGTTGGCCAGGCCCTTGGCGATGTCGAG
>JAYSVE010000797.1:0-3058 GCA_043718725.1 Methylibium sp. | reverse complement strand
GAGCCGATCAGCGGTGCGGCCAGCAGCGCGAGCGCCGGCACCAGCGCCAGCGGCAACAGGTCGAAGCTGGCTTTCGGGATGGCGGCGGCGGGCTGCTCGGGGAGGGTCGCCGTGGTCGTCATGCGTTCGCTCCCAATGACAAGCCGAGGTGCTTCTCCTGCAAGCCGCGGTCTTGCGCCAGCGTGGCCATGGCACCGTGGTAGACGATGCGGCCGTTGTCCATCACCGCCACGCTGTCGCCCAGCGCGCGCGCCACGTGGAAGTTCTGCTCCACCAGCAACACGGTGGTGTCGGACGACTTGAGGTCGCGCAGCGCCGCGATGAGGTTTTGCACGATGGCCGGCGCCAGGCCCTTGCTGGGCTCGTCGATCAGCAACAGCCGCCGCGGCTCGACCATGGCGCGCGCGATCGCCAGCATCTGCTTCTGGCCGCCCGAAAGCTTGCCGGCCGGGTAGAGCCAGAACTTCTTCAGCGCCGGGAAATGCCCGAACAGCCACTCCAGCCGGTGCGTGTCCATCTGCTCCACGGTGCGCGCCCGGCGCGCCGCGAGCAGCAGGTTTTCGCGCACCGTCAGGTCGGCGAAGATGCCCATGTTTTCGGGCACGTAGGCGATGCCGAGTTGGGCGATGTCGGGCGTGGCGCGCTGCCCTTGCGCGCCGCCGATGGTCTGGCCATCGAACACGACGCTGCCTTTCGAGGCCGGCCACAAGCCCATGATGGTGCGCAAGGTCGTGGTCTTGCCGGCGCCGTTGCGACCCAGCAGCATCGTGACCTTGGCGGCCGGCACCTCGAAGTCGACGCCGTGCAGGATGTGGTACGCGCCGATGTGGGTGTGCACGCCGCTCAGTTGCAGGATGGGCGCGGGGGTCATCGGGCCGGCTCCGTGCTGCGCGCCGCGTTATGCGCCTGTCGAAGGACTGCGGCCTCCGGCCGCAGGCGACCCGCATGATTCACTGGAGTCCCTTCGTGCTGCGCACTCCGGTATTCGCCCTTGGGGCGGCCCGGCGATCTCATGCGGGTTCCTCCGCGGTCACGCCCAGGTAGGCCTGCTGCACGACCGGCGAGGCGATCACCGCGGCCGGTTCGCCGTCGGCCACCAGCCGGCCGTTGTGCAGCACGACGATGCGGTCGGCCAGCTCGCGCACCACGTCCATCTTGTGCTCCACCAGCAGGATGGTCTTGTCGCTGCGTTCCTTGAGCATGCGGATCAGGTCGAGGATGACAGGCACGTCGTCCAGGCTCATGCCGGCGGTGGGCTCGTCGAACATGTAGACGCTGGGCTCCAGCGCCATCAGCATGGCCACTTCGAGCTTGCGCTGGTCGCCGTGCGGCAGGCTGCTGGCGCGGTCGTCGGCACGCCCGCCCAACTGGACCCGCTCGACCAGGGCATGGGCGCGTTCCAGCGTGTTGCGGTGGTCGCTCCACACCGACCACAGGTTCAGGCCCTGCTTGCGGCGCGCCTGCACGGCCAGGCGCACGTTCTCGACGACCGTGAGGTTGGGGAACAACTGGGTGAGCTGGAACGCGCGGCCCAGCCCGCGGTGGGTGCGCGCCGACGCCGACTCGCGCGTGATGTCGACACCGTCCAAAAGCACCGACCCCCCGGACCCGCGCAACTGCCCCGAGATCAGGTTGAAGTAGGTGGTCTTGCCCGCGCCGTTGGGGCCGACGATGGCCGTCAGCGTGCCGGGCGTGAAGGCACAGCTCACGCGGTCCACCGCGACGTGGCCGCCAAAGTGGATCGTCAGGTCCTGGGTTTCGAGCATCGGGAGGTGATGAGTGGCGGCCAAGTGGTGGCTCGGTTGCGGGCATCGAGTGCGCAGGCACTCGATGCAATTCCCGCCTTCGCCCCGCTCGCCCTTCGCTTTGCGCGCTACTTCTTGTTCCGGATCGGCACCACCATCTCATCGGCCTTGATCTCGCGCACCAACTCCGGCACGCCCCAGGCGAATGCCGGGTCTACTTTGATCTTGAAGTGGTACATGTTCTGCATGGCCTGGTGATCGTCCTTGCGGAAGGTCATGCGTCCCTTGGGGGTCTCGAAGCTCATGCCCTCCATGGTGGCTATGAGCTTGTCGGTGTTGGTCTCACCCTTGGTCTTCTTGAGCGCCTCCACCAGCGCGATCCCGGCCGACATGCCACCGGCGGTAAAGAAGTCCGGCGGGCTCTTGAACTGGGTGTAGTGGTTGGCCACCAGCCATTCGTTGACCGGGTTCTTGGGGATGCCGAAGTAGTAGTACGTGGCGCCTTCCATGCCGGGGAACTGCTTGTACGCGGCCATCGCCGGCAGGATGTTGCCGCCTGTCGCGATCTCGATGTTGTAGCGCTTCAGGTCCAGGTCGGCGATCTTGAACGGGTTGCCACCGCCGCCGGCCCAGATGATCCAGATGACCTTGCGGCCCGGCTTGTCCTTGAGCGCGTCGATCAGGCGCTGGGCGCCGGCGGTGAAGTCGGTGGTCGTCGTGGGCAGGTATTCCTCGTGGACGATCTTGGCCTTCTTGATGGCCTCCTTGAAGGCCTTCACGCCGTCGCGGCCGAACGCGTAGTCCTGTGCCAGCGTGGCAATCGAGGTGCCGTCCTTGTCTTGCGCCACCGCGTTGGAGATCGCGTCCTGCGAGCTGTTGCGGCCGGTGCGGAAGATGTATTTGTTCCACTTGTCGCCGGTGATCGAGTCGGCCACCGCCGGCTCGACCAGCAGGATCTTCTTGTACTCCTCGGCTACCGGCAGCATGGCCAGCGCCACGCCCGACGAGGTCGGGCCGACGGCAATGTCGGCCTTCTCGTCACCGTAGGCGGCGGCCAGCAGGCTCTTGCCAACGTCGGGCTTGCCCTGGTCGTCCTTTTCGATCACGACCAGCTTTCTGCCGGCCACCGTCATGGTGCCGCCGGTGGCGTAGTCCAGCCCCATCATGAAGCCGGTGGCGGTTTGCTTGCCATAGGCCTCCAGCGGGCCGGTCTAGCTGTAGATGTGGGCGATTTTGATGTCGCCCTTGGCCTGGGCCAGAGCCAGGCCCGGCGCAGCCAACGCGGCTGCCACGAACACGCCGGCCATGATGGC
>JAYSVE010000796.1:0-3058 GCA_043718725.1 Methylibium sp. | reverse complement strand
CCATCGGCGCGGCCGGCGGCCTGCTGCGCATCTCGGCCGGCAACTACGGCGGCAAGCTCGGGCCGTTTCACTTTCATCTTCACCAACTGCTGGGCGTTGGAGCGGGGCCATGAGCGGCTGGCGATTGACGCTCAGGCAATCGCCTGCGCTGCGCGTCGATCTGCGTGGCATCACACCGGCGGAGCTGGCCGGCCTGGCGTTGGCCGAGGTGGAGCGCTTGCCCGTGGGGCATGGCAATTCAACGCAGCCGCTGGCCGAGTTTTTCAAGGTCGAGTTGCGCACCGGCGATGCGCTGGTCTTCGACGGCGACCTGTCGCGCTTCGACCGGGTCGGCTGGCAAATGGCCGCTGGCCGAATCGTCGTCGACGGCAGCGTCGGCCACTATGCCGGCGGCTGCATGAGTGCGGGCGAACTCGTCGTCAAAGGCCACGCCGGCCTGTTGGCCGCTTGCGAAATGGCCGGCGGCACGATCAGTGTCGATGGCAACGTCGACGACTTCGCCGCCAGCACCTTGCCCGGCAGCATGGACGGCATGCGCGGTGGCAGCCTCGTCGTCAAAGGTAACGCCGGCGCACGCTTCGGCGACCGCATGCGGCGTGGCACGGCGATCGTGTTCGGCGATGTCGGCGAATTCCTGGCCTCGCGGCTGGTTGCCGGCACCATCGCCGTGGGCGGCCGTGCGGGTGCCCACGCGGGCTACGGCATGCGCCGCGGCAGCGTCGTCTTCGCGGCCGCGCCGGCGCCATTGCAAGTCTCTGCGACTTTCGTTCCAGCGCTCGCCGACGCCGATGTGTTCTGGCAGCTGCTGGCACGGGACCTGGCACGCCACGGCGGGCCGTTCGCGGGCCTGGCCTCGATGCGCATCGAGCGCCACCTGGGCGACCTGGGCTGCGGCGGCAAGGGCGAACTGATTTTTGCCCGCTGACGAATCACGGCGCTTCAGCGCTACCCTGTTCTTCCTACCACCCGGAGTCGATGCGATGACCAGCAGCCATGTGTTCCACGCCGGCGAAGCCACTGTCTTCGCGCGCGAAGGCCAGTTCACCGACGCCATGCCCGAGATCCTGATCGGTCGCACCGACGGACCGGTGGGCCAGGCTTTCGCCAGCATGATGGCGCAGAGCAAGGGCCACACCGCGATGTTCGCGATCCGTGCCTGCAACCAGTTGGTGCGGCCGGCCACCATCATCGTGCCGAAGGTGACCCTGAAAGACTTCGCCAACATCGACCTCTTCGGCGGGGTGGTGCAGGGTGCGACCGCCGACGCGGTGGTCGATTGCCTGATCGACGGCACCATCCCCAAAGCCTTGGCCAACGAACTGTGCATCATCAGCCTGGTGTGGATCGACCCGCGCTGCGCCTCGGATCCGAACTTCGACAAAAAGGACATGTACCGCACCAACTACGAAGCGACCAAGCTGGCGATCAAGCGGGCGCTCAACAACGAACCGTCGGTCGAAGAGCTGATCGCCAACCGCCACACGATCAAGCACGACCTGGACGACTGGAGTTGACGCAACATGGCTGCTGCGGCCCGGGACTGTTTCGCGTTGCTCGACGACTGCGCAGCGACCCACGAGCGGCCGACGAGCCGGCTGTACCAGGGCTTCGAGCGTGAGCACCGCTGCACCGATCCAAGCGGTCTTGATGCGATGTGGGCGCGGGCCGATGCCGACCTGCGCAGTGGGCTGCACGCCGTGCTGTTGCTCGACTACGAGTGGGGCACCAAGCTGCTGAAGGCGGGTCACGAGCAGCTCGGCAACGCCGATGCTTCGGCCCTGCGCGTGCTGATGTTTCGCGAGTTGTCGCTGCTGTGCGAGGCCGAGGTCAGCGAATGGCTCTCGGGCCGCGAGACGGATCCGGCGGCCGCGGCCGGCGTGATGAATCTGACGGCCAGCGTCGACCCGGCTTCGTTCACACGGGCCATCGCGCGCATCCACGAGGCCATCGGCGCCGGCGAGACCTATCAGGTCAACTACACCTATCGACTGCAAGGGCAGGCCTTTGGAGCGCCGGTGGCGCTGTACCGGCGGCTGCGCGAACGCCAGCCGGTCTCCTTTGGCGCGCTGATCGTCGGGCTCGAGAGTGGTGAGTCGGTCGATGCCGCGACCCATGTGCTGTCGTGCTCGCCGGAACTCTTCCTGCAGCACACCGACGGGCTACTGACGGCGCGCCCGATGAAGGGCACGGCTGCGCGCGTGCCAGGCCCCGAAAGCGACAGCGAGACCGCGCGCCACCTGTCCATCGACATCAAGAACCGCGCCGAGAACGTGATGATCGTCGACTTGCTGCGCAACGACCTGAGCCGGCTCGCCCGGATCGGAAGCGTCAAGGTTCCAGAGCTGTTCGCCATCGAGCCCTACCGCACGGTGTTCCAGATGACGTCCACGGTGCAGGCCCGCCTCAAGCCCGAGGTCGGTGTGCCCGAGGTCTTGCGAGCCACGTTTCCGTGCGGCTCGATCACAGGCGCGCCCAAACACCACACGATGCAGTTGATCGCCGGCCTGGAGACGACGAAGCGCGGACTCTATTGCGGTGCCATCGGCTGGATGGATGCGCCGCGGGGCGATGCACGCTGCGGCAACTTCTGCCTCTCGGTGGCGATCCGCACGCTCACGCTCGGGCCCGAATCCCAGGGCCTGCGACCGGCGCGACTCGGCATCGGCGCCGGCATCGTGGCCGACAGCCGGGCCGACGACGAGTTTGAAGAGTGTCGCGTGAAGGCGCGCTTTCTGACCGGCCTCGATCCCGGGTTTGAATTGTTCGAGACGATGCTGGCGGCATCGGCACCCGACGCTTGCCCTGCGCTGCGCAACTTGGATCGTCACCTCGACCGGATGGCCCACAGCGCTGCCGTGCTGGGCTTCGGATTTGACCGGGCCGCTGCGTTCGACGTCGTGAACGCGCGCGCGCGGGCGCTGGCGCCGGGAGCGCCGTGGCGCCTGCGCCTCGGGCTGTCGCACGACGGGCGTTTGCGCCTCGACCACGGTCCGCTGTCGCCACTGCGCGATGAACCAGTGGCACTGCGGGTGGCCGCTGCGCCGCTGCCCGACGCCAA
>JAYSVE010000795.1:0-3059 GCA_043718725.1 Methylibium sp. | reverse complement strand
TGACCTCGGCCCGGATTTGGTCGGGTCCGGCAAACAACACGTTCGGGTCCAGGTTGCCCTGCAGCGCCACCTGGTGGCCAACGCGCGCGCGCGCCGCAGCCAGATTGACGGTCCAGTCGACCCCAACGACGTCCGGCGCCAGCGCGGCGATTTGCTCCAGCCACAAGCCGCCGCCTTTGGTGAAGATGATGTGCGGAATGCGCTGCCCTTCGTGTTCGCGCTTGAGTTGCGCCAGCACGCGCCGGGTGTAGGCCAGGCTGAACTCCTGGAAGGCCCCGTCGGCGAGCACCCCACCCCAACTGTCGAAAATCATCACGGCCTGCGCGCCGGCATCGATCTGCGCGTTGAGGTACTGGGCCACCGCGTCGGCGTTGACCGCCAGCATGCGGTGCATCAGGTCGGGTCGGCTGTAGAGCATCGTCTTGACCAGCCGGTAGTCGTCCGAGCCGGAGCCTTCGACCATGTAGCACGCCAGCGTCCATGGGCTGCCGGAAAATCCGATCAGCGGCACGCGGCCGTTCAACGCGCGGCGGATCGATCGGACCGCGTCGAACACATAGCGCAGTTTGCCCATGTCGGGCACCGCCAGCCTGGCCACGGCCGCTTCGTCGCGCACCGGCGAGGCGAACTTCGGCCCCTCGCCGAGCGCGAAGCTCAAGCCCAGCCCCATCGCGTCGGGCACGGTGAGGATGTCGCTGAACAGGATCGCCGCGTCCAGCGCATAGCGCTCCAGCGGTTGCAGCGTGACCTCGGTGGCGTAGTCGGTGTTCGTCGCAAGACCCATGAAACTGCCGGCCCGGGCGCGCGTGGCGCGGTACTCCGGCAGGTAGCGGCCGGCCTGGCGCATCAGCCACACCGGCGTGTGGTCGGTGGGCTGGCGCAGGCAGGCGCGCAGGAAGCTGTCGTTTTGCAGGGGCGCATTCATGGTTGAATTATCCAGCCCATAATTTGCGCTGCCCATCCTGGCCCGTCATTGCGGAGACTCCCCATGCTTGCAGACTCCATCCTCCAAACCATCGGCAACACCCCGCACATCCGCATCAACCGGCTGTTCGGGCCGGCGCGGCAGGTCTACATCAAGAGCGAGCGCGCCAACCCGGGCGGCTCGATCAAGGACCGCATCGCCCTGTCGATGATCGAGGCGGCCGAAAAATCCGGCGCGCTCAAGCCCGGCGGCACCATCATCGAGCCGACCTCGGGCAACACCGGCGTCGGCCTGGCCATGGTGGCGGCCGTCAAGGGCTACAAGCTGGTGCTGGTGATGCCCGACAGCATGAGCGTCGAGCGCCGCCGCCTGATGCTGGCCTATGGCGCGAGCTTTGTGCTGACACCGCGCGAGAAGGGCATGAACGGCTCGATCGCCAAGGCCACGGAATTGCTCGCCGAGACGCCCAATTCATGGATGCCGCAGCAGTTCGAGAACCCCGCAAACATCGAGGTGCATGTGCGCACCACGGCCGCGGAGATCGCCGCCGATTTCCCGAACGGCATCGACGCGCTGATCACCGGGGTGGGCACCGGCGGGCACCTGACCGGCTGCGCCCAGGTTCTCAAGGCCAAGTGGCCCCAGTTGAAGGTGTTTGCGGTGGAGCCCACGGCGTCGCCCGTCATCAGCGGCGGCAAACCCAGTCCGCACCCGATCCAGGGCATCGGCGCCGGCTTCATCCCGAAGAACCTGCACACCACGCTGCTGGACGGCGTGATCCAGGTCGAGGCCGAAGCGGCGCGCGAGATGGCGCGCCGCTGCGCGCGCGAAGAAGGCATGCTGGTCGGCATCTCCTCCGGCGCGACGCTGGCGGCGATTGCGCAGAAGTTGCCCGAACTGCGCGCCGGCGCCACCGTGCTCGGATTCAACTACGACACCGGCGAGCGTTACCTGTCGATCGAAGGGTTCCTGCCGACCGAATGAAGCCACGCATCCTGATCGTCGAAGACGAACCCGGCATCGCCGACACGCTGCAATACGCGTTGCGCACCGACGGTTTCGACCCGGCCTGGGTGGCCACCGGCGAAGAAGCCTTGGCGCAGATGCGGCGTCAGGCGCCGGCCCTGGTGATCCTCGACGTCGGCCTGCCCGACGCCAGCGGCTTCGAGGTGTTCAGGCGGTTGCGCGAACTGAGCGATGTGCCGGTGGTGTTCCTGACCGCGCGCAGCGACGAAATCGACCGTGTCGTCGGCCTGGAACTGGGCGCCGACGACTATGTCGCCAAGCCGTTCTCGCCGCGCGAACTGGTGGCGCGGGTGCGTTCGGTGCTGCGCCGCACGACCCGGCCGGAGGCGGCGGCACCGGCGGACACGCCGGCCGACGCCAAGGTGTTTGCGCCGGTGGTCGTCGACGCCGGCCGGCGCCAGATCCGCTACTACGGCCGGCTGCTGGAGTTGTCGCGCTACGAGTTCGGCCTGCTGCAAACCCTGGCGTCGCGCCCCGGGCATGTCTACTCGCGCGATGCGCTGCTGGAGCGCGTCTGGGGCGATGCCTCCGAAAGCATGGACCGCACGGTCGACGCGCATGTGAAGACCTTGCGCGCCAAGATGAAGCTCGTGGCCCCGGGGCTGGAGCCGATCCGCACCCACCGCGGCAGCGGCTACTGCCTGGCCGAAGACCTGCCCGCGAGCCCCGCCGCCTGACTCGGCCTGGGGCAGCAACCCGCGGGCGCAACGCGTCGAAATGAGCAAACGCACCCGCATCTTCGTCGGCATCCTGCTGGCCTACGTCGTCGGCGTGGCCCTGTTGATGTACCGGCAGCTCGGCGACATCGACCCGCGCTACCGTGAGTCGGCCGAAGAGTCGCTGGTGGAGACGGCGCAACTGCTGGCCGCGGTGATCGAACAGGCGTCGGTGGACGGTGCGTTGCGCACCGACGGCCTGGTCCCGGTGTTCCAGTCGCTCTACGCCCGGCGCTTCAAGGCCGACATCTTCGGGTTTGAGAAAACCCGCGTCGAGTTGCGCCTGGCGGTGGTGGACAGCGTCGGCCGGGTGGTGTTCGATTCGACCGGCCGCCACACAGGCGAGGACTACGCCAAGTGGCACGACATCCGCCTCACGCTGCAAGGCCGTT
>JAYSVE010000794.1:0-3062 GCA_043718725.1 Methylibium sp. | reverse complement strand
CCTTCGGTTGCTGGAACTGGTTCAACCGGCTCGACCAGCAACGCGACAGCGGCGAGCCGTCCATCATCGCCGGCATGATCCGCGACGTGATGGCCAGGCACGCCGTGGACTCGCGGCGCGTCTACGTGGCGGGGCTGTCGGCCGGTGCCGCGATGGCGCTGAACCTGGCCCACACCCACCCCGAACTGCTGGCCGCGGCCGGCATTCACTCGGGCCTGCCTTATGGCGTGGCGCAAGACATGATCACCGCGATGGGCGTGATGAAGCGCGGGCCCGGCAAGCGGGCTGCGGCCGCGCAGCCTGACAAGAACGCCGAGGCCGGCGTGCCGCTGATCGTCTTTCATGGCGACCACGACAAGACCGTTCATCCGCTCAACGGCGAGCAGGTGATCGCGCAGGCGCTCGGCGCGTCGCTCGCCGCCGGTGAAGGCGCGGGCATGGTCGTCGAACACGGCCAGGTGGCCGGCGGCCACCGCTTCACCCGCACCCTGCACAGCAACGGCACGGCGCCGGCCCACGCCGAGCATTGGCGGGTGCACGACGCCGGCCATGCCTGGTCGGGCGGCGACCCCCAGGGATCGTTCACCGACCCGCTGGGGCCGGATGCGTCCAGCGAAATGCTGCGCTTCTTTCTTGAGCGCACCAAGGCCTGACCGGGCGGGGCCCCGGCCAGCGCCGGTGCGGCGTCACGCCTTGAACAGCGCGCTGATCTCGGCAAAGCTCACGGCTTCGTCGGCGAACCCAAAGCTGCCGTGCTCGCGCATCTCGCGCGCGGCGCGCAGAAAGGCCCCCAGCGCGGCGCGCGCCAGCGCACTGCCGACGCTGACGCGCTTGACACCCAGGCGCGACAGCGACACCAGCGTGTGCGGCGCGCCCGCCATGCCCATCAAGACGTTCACCGGGCGGTCGACCGAGTTGACCACCACGGCGATGTCCTTCTCGCTCACCAGGCCTGGCGCATAAAGCACGTCGGCGCCGGCCTCCTGGTAGGCCTGCAGGCGCTTGATCGTGTCTGCCAGGTCGGGTCGGCCGACCAGGTGGTTTTCGGCGCGCGCGGTGAGCGTGAACGGGAACGGCAAGGCGCGCGCCGCCTCGGCCGCCGCGCGGATGCGCTCCGTCGCGAGCCCAAGCTCGTACACCGGCGCATCGGCGCGACCGCTCGCGTCTTCGATGGAGCCGCCGACCAGCCCGGTGGCGGCGGCCCGCCGAATCGTCTCGGCCACGCCGCGCGGGTCGTCGGCAAAGCCGTTTTCCAGGTCGGCGCTGACCGGCAGTTCGGTGGCGGCGACGATCTCGGCCACATGGGCCAGCATCCGCTCGCGGCCCACCGTGTTGTCTTGCCGCCCGACCGAAAACGCGAACCCGGCACTGGTGCTGGCCAGCGCCTCGAAACCGAGTTGCGCCAACAGCCGCGCGCTGCCGATGTCCCAGGGGTTGGGGATGATGAACGCGCCGTCGCGCTGGTGCAGAGTGCGAAAGGCGACGGCCTTGTCAGCCTGGTTGACGATTGAATGTGCCATCGACGACCTCCACGAAAGTCCGCTCCTCGCGCAGTATCAGGCGCAACGCCCGCGCCGTGCTGAAATTCTCAAGCGGGTTCGCGCAGCACCCGAGGATCATCAAGGCGGTTCGTGGGGCCAGCGCCAGCGCGCCTCACTTCACCCCATACCCCATGTTCTGCGGCAGCCACAGCACGATCTGCGGGAACAGCGTCAGCAACAGCAGCAGCGCCAGCAGCATCAGCAGGAACAGCCAGCCCTCGCGCAGCATGTCCTTGATGGGGATGCCGGTGAGCGCATGGGTGACGAACAGCAGCATGCCGAAGGGCGGCGTGATGAGGCCGATCATCATGCTGAGGATCACCACCACGCCGAAATGCACCAGGTCCACGCCCAGCAGCCGGGCGGCCGGCAGCAGCATGGGCACGAACACCAGCAGCATCACCGAGGTGTCCAGAAAACAGCCCAACACCAGGAACACCAGGTTCACAAGCAACAGGAACTGCAGCGTCGACAACTGCAGGCCGCCGACCCATGCCGCGAGCGCCTGCGGCACGCCTTCGGATGTGAACGCGTAGTTCAGCATGAAGGCGCCGGCAATGATCATCGTGATGACGGCGCTGGACCGCGTCGACTCCAGCAACACGCCATAAAGCGTGCGCCAGGTCAGCGCGCGATAGACGACGCCGGCCAGCACCAGCGCATGCAGGGCGGCCACCGCCGCGGCTTCGGTGGGCGTGAACGCGCCGCTGTAGATGCCGGACAGCAGCACGATGGGCAGCGACAGCGGCAACGCGCCACGCAGCAGGATCCGCGGGCAGTCGGACAACGCCACCGGCTCGTCGCGCGGCATGTTGCGCCGGGTCGCGATGATCTGCACCGCGAGCATCAACACCCCGGCCATCAGCAGCCCCGGCACCACGCCACCCAGGAACAGCGCGCCGACCGAGGTGCCCGACACCAGTGCATAAATCACCATCGGGATCGACGGCGGAATGATGGGGCCGATGGTCGCGCTGGCCACCACCACCGCACCGGCAAAGCCGGGCGGGTATTCGGGCTTCTTGAGCATCTGTTTGATCGTCACCAAACCGGGCCCGGCGGCGTCGGCAATGGCGCTGCCGCTCATGCCCGAGAACACCACGCTGACCAGGATGTCCACCTGCGCCAGGCCGCCGCGCAGCCGGCCGACCAGGATGCGACAGAAGTCGAAGATCCGTTCGCTGATGCTGCCGGCGTTCATGATGTTGGCCGCCAGGATGAACAGCGGCACGGCCAGCAGCACGTAGCTGTTGTACAGGCCGTTGAGCACCTGTTCGGCGGCCAGCCCCAGGTCTTGCAGCTTGACGATCAGGTAGGCAATGCCGCTGGCCAGCATCGAAAAACCGATCGGCGCGCGCAGCAGCATGCCGGCGATCAGCGTGCCCAGCAAGGCCCACAGGCCGGTCGTCAAGCGCCCTCCCGGTCCAGGCCGCGCAGCGTCCGCCAGGCTTGCCACCCATTGCGCAGCACCAGCGCCACCAGCAGCAGCACGAAGGGCATGAACACCCAGCGGAACGACCA
>JAYSVE010000793.1:0-3062 GCA_043718725.1 Methylibium sp. | reverse complement strand
CGGGCCGGTCGCCTTTCGAACGCGCCAATCTTCGACAAGCCCGGCCAAGCTGCGCCAGCATGGCGCCAGCATCGGAAAGGCTCCACCGGCCGCGGCGTTCTGCCAGCCCAAGCCCCTGGATGGGGGGGACCCAGAGACATATCGTTACGCCTCGCACTCAGTATCGCCTTCATCATGACATTATTCGCGATATTCACCCAACGGTCGCCGGCGACGTCCGCTTGCCAGAATCAATTTCCTGAGAGCAAGACTTGATGATTACCTGGGTTCCTAGCGTCATGAGCCGCGCGCCGTTCGGGGTTCGGCGCAGACGTTGTGCCGGTTCGCTGTCGGCACTACCGCGCGCAGTCCTGTCCGCCTTCGTGTTTGTCATGGTCATTGCACCTGGCTTGGCCAGTGCGCAAATCCAGCAGGAACCCGTTCAACCGATTCCGAAACGCCTAGATCACGACCCCAAGAAGGCCGAACTCGGCCGGGCGCTGTTCTTCGACAAACGCCTGTCAGCAGACAGTTCCGTGTCGTGTGCGAGCTGCCACAACCCGGCCAAGGGCGGGGCAGACGGGCTGACAACCTCTGTCGGCATCCATGGCAAGGCCGGGGCCATCAACGCGCCGAGCGTGTTGAATGCGGCATTCAACTTCCGCCAGTTCTGGGACGGTCGCGCGCGTTCATTGGTTGAGCAGGCCGACGGCCCGGTCAACAACCCGCTCGAAATGGGCACGAACTGGCCCGACGTCGTGCAAAGACTGAGCGCAGACCCGGCGTTCAAGTCGGCTTTCGAGCAGGTTTATCCAACTGGAGTGAAGGCCGAGAACCTGCGCGGCGCGCTAGACCACTTCCAGCGCACGCTGATCACGCCGGGCGCGCGCGTGGACCGCTACCTGGCCGGCCAGACCGATGCCATCACCGCAACCGAACTTCGTGGCTACCAACTCTTCAAGAGCTACGGTTGTGTGGCCTGCCACCAAGGCGTCAATTTCGGCGGCAACATGTTTCAGCGATTCGGTGCGATCGGTGACTACTTCAAAGACCGCGGCGGCATCAAACCGGCCGATCTGGGCCGCTTCAACGTGACCAAGCAGGAAAGCGATCGCCACTTCTTCAAGGTGCCGTCGTTGCGCAATGTCGCGTTGACCGCGCCCTACTTTCACGACGGGTCGGCCAAGACGCTCAGCGACGCGATTGATGTGATGTTCAAGTACCAGCTCGGAAGGTCGGCACCGCCGGCGGACAAGTCGGACATCAATGCCTTCCTGCAAACCCTCACGGCCGATCTTCCGGCCAACTTCAAACCATGAGCATCGGAAACTTTCGGCACCTGCGCCTGGGCCTTGCGCTCGCGGTCGGACTGGCCTGCATCGCGGGGCTCTATTACCTCTATCAAACCAGCGCCCGCGGCGGCGCCTTCAACATTTCCGAGGTCAATGCCGAGTTCCGTGCGCTCGAGCGCCTGGATTCGGAATGGAACGCTGACGTCCTGCGCTCGCGGACCGGCCTGAACAAGAACTACGACGCGGTCATCCGCCCGCTCACCACGGTCGACCAGATCAGTGAACAGATCACGGCGACGATTGGCGATCTTGCCAAGGATGACAAGATCAAATCGCTGATCGAAGATATTCAGAAATTGTTCGAGCGCAAGATCACGCTGATCGACAACTTCAAGTCGCAAGACGCGCTGTTGAAAAATTCGATGCGCTACTTTCCCACCGCCGTCACCGAGCTGTCGGCCCGCGTGGGCACGGCAACAGCGGCCGCCGAAATCACGCCGATGGCGCAGAATTTCATGAACCGCATGCTCCATGCCGCATCAACCGGCGACGCCGATTCGATGACCGCCGGCACACGCCTGCTCGAACAGCTCAGGCAGAAGCCGCAGTTGGCCGATGCCGAACGCACCGGGAACTTTTTGCTCCACGCGGCAACCATTCACGATCAACTGGCGAAATCCGACGCCGTCCTGGCAGAAATCAACGCGCTGCCGGTCGCCAAGCGAATTGGCGAACTGAATGGCGTCATCAACACCATCTTCGAGCAGCAACAACAGCAGCAACGCCTCTATCGCGCAGCCTTGATCGGCTTGTCGGCCGTCTTGCTGCTGGCGGTGGTCGTGTTGGGCTGGTACCTCTGGCGCAGCTACCGGCGCCTGGAAGTCGCCGTGGCGGATCGAACCAAGGAACTTTCCCACACCTTGGACGAGTTGCGCGACACGCAGGCCCAGGTGGTGCAAACCGAGAAGATGTCTTCGCTGGGCCAAATGGTGGCCGGCATCGTGCATGAGATCAACACGCCGATAGCGTATGTCAAGAACTCGCTGCAACTGGTCGAAGCGCAACTCCAGACGCTGACCGCGGCGTTCGGATCCGCCGCCACTTTCCTGCAGGTCTTGACGATTTACCCGCGCGACGACGTCGACGCCCGGCGTCACTTTCGGCAAGCGCGCAACTCCATGCGCACCGTCGGCACGCTGGAAGACCTGCAAGACCTTGGCCAGACCGTCACCGACAGTCTGGAAGGAGTGGCGCGCATCACCGAGATCGTCGGCGACCTGAAGAACTTCAGCCGCCTGGATCGGGCGGCTTTCGACGTGTTCGATGTCAACAGGGGTTTCGACGCCACCTTGTCCATTGCCCGCAACCTGGTCAAGCACATCGCAGTGGTCAAGGACTACGGGCTTGTGCGCGACATCTGGTGCTCGCCATCGCAGATCAACCAGGTCATGTTGAACCTGATCACCAATGCCTGCCAGGCCACCGCGGGCCGCGACAGCAGGATCGTGCTGCGTTCGCGGATGGCGGGCGACTCGGTCGAGTTCGAGGTCGAGGACAACGGCGCGGGCATCTCGAACGAGGCCTTGCCCAAGATCTTTGACCCGTTCTTTACCACCAAGCGGGTCGGCGAAGGCACCGGCTTGGGCCTGTCGATCGTCAAGAAGATCGTCGATTCGCACAAGGGGCAAATCACGGTCAAGTCGGAGGTCGGCCAAGGCACCACGTTCACCGTCATCTTGCCGACCGGCGAACCCGCCATGGCGCAGGCCGCGTAAGCGGCGTTTACCGACC
>JAYSVE010000792.1:0-7198 GCA_043718725.1 Methylibium sp. | reverse complement strand
GGTGGCGCAAGGTCAGGTCCTGGGCGCGCGCCGGCGCGCGGATCGGGTCGGCCTGCACGAAGCCGAGCCTGGCAATCGCCCGCGGCAAGGTGGTGGGCTTGAACAGCGTGCGGGCGACGGCGTAGCGGCGCAGGTCGGCGAGGGTGGTCGGCATGGGTGGGATCATGCCTGGTCCAGGGTGGTCACATCGCCTTGAACAAGTGCGCATGGAGCCGGCTCACCGGCAGCGTTTCGGGGCGCCCGCGCAAGCTCAGGCTGGTCTTGCCGGCGGCGTCGCGCACGACGCTGTCGAAACCTCGCCGCCGCGCCGCAGAGTGTGGCCAGCGAGCCAGGTCAGGCCGGCAATCGGTGAACTCGGCCAACCCAGGTGGTCATTGAGTGGATGCGGAAGATCGAGTCTTTCTTCATCGCCCCGCCATATTTGCCACCGTTTGCGCTGCTCAGGCCGCCGAACGCCTGCGCACAGACCAGCTTGGGTTGTGAAAACCCAGGCGGCGACCGGTCGGGCCAACGCAGACGCCCTCCATCTGCAGCCCGTCGCGCGGGGCCACGTCGTGGCTGGCGATGCGGGGCCGCACCGCGTTCATGACGCGTTGTCGTCGTTGGCGGCGCGCCCGGGCCAGCCGGCCCGGCCCAGCACGCTGTCGTTGTGCTGGCCGAGCCTGGGTGCCGGCGTGCGCAGACGCCCCGGCGTGGCGCTGAGCTTGGGCACGATGCCCGGCACCCGGAGCGGCCGGCCATCGGCGTCGTGGGTCTGCACGATCATGTCGCGCGCCAGGTACTGCGGGTCGGTGGCGATGTCGGCCACGGTGTAGACACGGCCCACCGGCACGGCGGCGGCTTCGAGTGCGGCGATCACCGCGTCGATCGAGCGCTGCTGCGTCCACGTCTGGATGGCCGCGTCGATCTCGACCACGCGCGCCACGCGGCCGGCGTTGCGCGCCAGGGCCGGGTCGTCGGCCAGGTCGGCGCGGCCGATGGTGCGCATCAGCCGGCGGAAGATGCTGTCGCCGTTGCCCGCCACCAGCGCGTAGGCGCCGCCGGCGCAGCGGTAGGCGTTGCTGGGGGCAATGCCGGGCAGTGCGCTGCCGGCCGCGCCGCGCACCGCGCCGAAGGCGTCGTACTCGGGCAGCAGGCTTTCCATCACGTTGAAGACGCTCTCGTACAGCGCCACGTCGATCATCTGGCCCGCGCCGCCGTTCACCTCGCGGTGGCGCAGCGCCATCAGCACACCGATCACGCCGTGCAGCGCGGCCAGCGTGTCGCCGATGCTCACGCCCACGCGCACCGGCACGCGGCCGGGCTCGGCTGTCAGGTGGCGCAGGCCGCCCATCGCCTCGCCGAGCACGCCGAAGCCGGGCTTGCCGGCATCCGGGCCGGTCTGCCCGAAGCCGCTGATGCGCAGCATGATGAGCTTCGGGTTGGCCGCATGCAGCGCGTCCCAGCCCAGGCCCCAGCCTTCGAGCGTGCCGGGCTTGAAGTTCTCGATCAGCACGTCGGCCTGAAGCGCCAGCGCGCGCACGGCCGCCTGGCCTTGCGCGCTGCGCAGGTCCAGCGTCACCGAACGCTTGTTGCGCGACTGCACCTCCCACCACACCGACGTGCCCTCGCGCAACAGCCGCCAGGTGCGCAGCGGGTCGCCGCCGGCCACCGGCTCGATCTTGATCACGTCGGCCCCGAAGTCGGCCAGCGTCTTGCCGGCAAACGGCCCGGCGATCAACTGGCCGAGTTCGAGCACGCGCAGGCCGTGCAGGGCGTCTTGCGTGAGCGGCATGGTGCGGCGCGGTTCAGCAGCGGCCCGACGCCAGCGCGCCGGCATTCGGGCATGGCGCCTTCATCCACCTCGGCCCAGCGAGCCGAACACGCGCTGAAGGATAGCGCTACCGGTGCCGACCGGATCTTTGCGGATCTTGCGTTCCTCCTCGCCGATCATCAGGAAAAGCCCGTCGAGCGCCTTCGCGGAAACATGGTGTTCGATGTTGGCATCCTCCTTCTTCATCAAGCCCAGGCTCGTGGCTTTGGAGGCGACCGCGTTGTATTTGGCCGCCAGGGAGACTTTTTCGGTGGCCCGGGTCACGATCGGCAGGAACTTGAGCCCCAATGGAATCCGGGTCTTGTCTGAAAAGAACTGCGTGACGGAGGTCTCGCCGCCTTTGACGACCTTGACCGCATCGTCCACGCTCATGGCCTTGACGGCGCTGACCAGCATGGCCTTGGCCTCCGGCATCGCGGCCTCCGCGGCGCGGTTCATCGCGAGCATCAACTCGTCCATGCGTTTTTGCTGGCCGGTGGCCTTGAGCAGTTTCGCGGCATCCTTCAAGAAGCCGGGCAGTGGGATGCGCACCTTCGGGTTGCCCATGAAGCCATCGGTCTTGCCCAGCAGCCCGACGGCTGCCAGCGCGCCGCGTTCAAGCGCGACCCGAACCCCGGAGGCGGCGTCGGTCTCGCTGAGGTTGGCGCCTTGCGCCTCATGTTGCAAGGCACCCCCTGCGGCCAGGGAACCGAGCAGTGCCGTAAACTTTCTGCGTTGCATAAAAATCCTCTGATGAAGTCTGCCCGCCATGTTGGCGCCACCTTGCTTGCCTTGGCAATCGGGGGCGGCGCTTTCCTGACCCTCCAAAGTGTAGGCGCGCCACAAATCGCCCCGAACGTTGCGTACACGCTGCTCGACGGCACGGCGTCAAGCACCGCGGCGTTGCGCGGCAAGGTCGTGCTGGTGAACTTCTGGGCCACGAGTTGCGCCGTCTGTGTCCATGAAATGCCGCGCATCATCGCCACCCACGAACGCTTCAAGGCGCGCGGGCTGCAAACCCTTGCCGTGGCGATGAGTTACGACGCGCCGGCGGCGGTGGCGCACTTCGCGCAGTCGCGCCAGCTTCCGTTCGAGGTGGTGATCGACAACACCGGCGGCGTGGCGCGCAGTTTCGGCGACGTCCGGCTGACGCCCACGACCTTGCTCATCAACAAGCGCGGCGAGATTGTCAAGCGCTACCTCGGCGAGCCTGATTTCGCCGCGCTCAACCGATTGCTGGAAGCGCTGCTCGCCGAGGTTTGAGTGTTGCCTTGACCTCAACGCGCCCGCAGGCCCACCACGGCGGCGCCGACAATCAGCACGGCCGCGACAACCACCCACGGGCCCGGCGACCGGCCTGTGGTCAGAACCAGCAACAGGGTGGACAGCAACGGCGTCAGGTAGCTCAAGATGCCGATGCGCCGAGGGTCACCGCGCTTGAGCGCGGCGTCCCACAGGTAGAACGCCGCGCCGAGCGGACCCAGGCCCAGCGCGGCCAGCAGCACCCCGTCGCGCAGGGTCAGGCTCACCGGCGCCTCCAGCAGCGCATGGCAGGCCAGGGACAACAGCCCCGACACCAGGCCGAACAGCCCGATCGCTGCGGTCGGAAAAGCGGCGACGCGCTTGGTCAGCAGTGAGTAGCTGGCCCAGATGAGCGCCGAACCCAGCGCCGGCACATAGCCCCAGGCAAAACCGCCCGTCAGATCGCGCCCGCCGACGATGGCCAGCCCCGCCCCCACAAAACCCACCAACGCCGCCACGATGTGGACGCGGCGCAGCCGGACGCCGGGCAAGAACAGCGGCGCGAGCACCACGATGAACAATGGCCACAGGTAGTTGACGAGATTGGCTTGCACCGCGGGCGCATGGCGCAGCGCAATGAACAACAGGAAGTGAAATCCGAACAAGCCGTAAATGCCCAGCAGCAAGTTGCTGGCCGGCACACGCCAGGCGCGCAGCAGCGGCCACGCGGGGATGCTGCCGATGACCAGCCCCAGCCCGGTGAGCAGAAACGGCGGGACATGGGCCAGTGCCAGCGCCAGCGACGCCAGCGTGGCCCACAGCGCAATGGCGCCCAGCGCGAGCAGGTTGGCGCTCATGTCGCGGCGCTGCGCCGGCCAGGACGGGTCACGGGCGGGCTTGCGTGCGCACTGCGGTATTCGTCCTCGTCCAAGGCTCCAGAGGAGCCCTTTCGTGGCCCTTGGCGGACCGGATGTCTCATGCCCGCCACAGCCCCAGCAACAGCACCCCGATCAGCAACAGCGCCCCCCACCCCCAGGTTCGCCACTCCAGCTCGGCCAGGCGCATCGGCAGTTGCGCCAGGGGCCGCAAGACGTGCCGATAAAACGCCGTCGCGTGGGGGTCCCGCTGGCGCAGCAGCCGCTCGCCCAGCGGCCGGGCGCCGGGCGCGCGCATGACTTTCAGGCGCGGCTCCAGCGCGGCCAGCATCGGCATCGCATCGCCGAGCGATGGGGCCACCACGGCGTGGCCGCAGCGCTCGCAGGCGCTCATGCGCGTGGGGTCCACGGCATCGCCGCAGCCGCGACAACTCCAGCGCGCGAGGCGGGCGTCGTCGGCCGGCAAGGGCAGCGCATGGCGCACCATGACCGAGGCCAGCAGGCGCGGCAGATCGAGCACGACCAGCGGGCCGGCGCAATGGCTGCACGCGTCGGCCCCGGTCGCATCGAGCGGCGCGCCGCAATTCAGGCAGTGCAGCGCCCGGCCTTCGCTGCCCAGCGTCTGACGGTCGCGTGGTCGCAGCGGCCGAACCAGGCCGCGCTCGGCCAGAGCCAGCGCGAAGGTCTGGAAGTAGCCGTGCCGCCTGGGGCACTCGTGGGCCGCGGTGCGGCCGAAGCGGGTCAGGTTGCGAACCGGCTTGAGCACCGAGGCGCAACGCGGGCAGGCCAGCGGCAGCCGCAGCGTTTGCGCCTGGCGCGCCGAGTCAATGTGCATCTGGCGCAGCAGCCCGATCCAGCCCAGCCCGGACAGGCGCACCGTCTCCAGCGCATCGATCCACAGCAGGTGACAGTGGGCGCAAAGGTCGATTTCGATGCGCTGGCCATAGTGGCCCTCCAGCATCAAGGCGCGCATCGGTTCGTGGCACTGGCTGCACTTCAGGCTGGCGGTGGGCATATGGGGAGCGAATTAAAAGGTGCTGGTTGCTCGCCCCAACCGCGGCGGATCAGTAGCGCTTGTCAGTGGCCAGGCTGGCGTCGGCCGCCAAGGCGTCCTGGCCCGACACCCGAGCGTACAACGGCGTGAAATCGGGCGCCGTCGCATCGATCAGCCGTTGAAACGAATCGATCACGAAATAGCTGGCCTGGTAGCTGTCGATGCGGTAGAGCGTGCGCATGACGCGCTCCAGATCGAACCCGACCCGCTGTGGCGCCGGGCTCAGCACGCTGTGGCGCAGCTCGCCGGCCGACGACAGAATGCCCGCGCCATAGGCCCGCAGCCCGGCCTGGGTGGCGATCAGCCCGAACTCAACCGTGTACCAGTACAGGCGCGCCAGGACCTCGCACGACTCCAGCCGGCTCGCTTTCAGCCCGCCCGCGCCATAGGCCTGCATGTAGTCGGCAAACATCGGGTTGAACAGCAACGGCGCGTGGCCGAACAGGTCGTGAAACACATCGGGCTCGACGACGTAGTCGAACTCCTCCGGTTTGCGGATCCAGCTGGTCGCGGGGAACTTGCGCTGGGCGAGCAAGGCAAAGAAGGCTTCCTCGGGGATCAGCCCAGGCACGGCCACCACTTCCCAGCCGGTGGCGCGGTGCAGCTTCTCGCTCAGCGCGTCGAAGCGCGGGATCTGCGCGGGCGAGCCGAGGTGATGCAGCGCGCGGATGAACTCGTCGCAGGCCAGGCCCGGCAGTTGCGCGGCCTGGCGTTCATAGAGGCGGCGGTAGAGGTCATGCTCGGCGGCACTGTAGGCCTGCCAGTCCTGGGCGCAGGTGTAGTCGGCATGGGCCTGGGCGTAGTCGCCGCGCGGCAAGCGCTCACCCTGGCCGTAGGTGACGGGCGCCACGCCCCGGTTGATGCCCGATCGAGTCTCGCGTGCGGCGTTCATGGACTCAGGCGCCCGTGGCGGAGGTGTCGCTGAGCACGCCGCGGCGCACCTGGTCGAGCTCGATGCTTTCGAACAACGCGCGGAAGTTGCCTTCACCGAAACCCTGGTCGCCCTTGCGTTGGATGATCTCGAAGAAGATCGGCCCGATCAGGGTCTGCGTGAACACCTGCAGCAGCAACTCGTTCGGTGCGCCCTGGTGGGTGGCGCCGTCGATCAGGATGCGCAGGCGCCTCAGGTCCTCGAGCCGCTCGCCATGGTTGGGCAGGCGCTTGTTCACCAGGTCGTAGTAGGTGGCGATGGTGTCCTGGAACAGCACGCCCTGCGCCTTCATGCCCTCCACCGTGGTGTAGATGTCGTCGCTGCCCAGCGCGATGTGCTGGATGCCCTCGCCGTGGTACAGGTCCAGGTACTCGGCGATCTGGCTCTTGTCGTCCGAGCTTTCGTTGATGGGGATGCGGATCTTGCCGCACGGGCTGGTCATGGCCTTGCTCTTGAGGCCGGTCAGCTTGCCTTCGATGTCGAAATAGCGAACCTCCCTGAACCCGAACAGGCGCTCGTAGAAATCGGCCCACTCCTTCATGCGGCCGCGGTGCACGTTGTGGGTCAGGTGATCGATGTAAGTCAGGCCGTTGCCCAGCGTGCTGGCGGCGCTGCCCGCGGCCTGTCCGACAACGGGCACGAAGTCCACGTCGTAGATGCTGATGTTGCCGATGGCGCCCGGCGCGACGCCATCCTTGCCGTGCCAGCGGTCGACGAAGTAGATCAGCGAGTCACCGATCCCCTTGATGGCCGGGATGTTCAGCTCCATCGGACCGGTGTGGTTGTCAAAGCCCCAGGCGCCGAGTTCCAGCGCGCGTTCGTAGGCCAGTTTGGCGTCCTTGACGCGAAACGCCATCGCGCAGACGCTCGGGCCATGCTGGCGCGCAAATCGCTGGGCGAACGAGTTCGGTTCGGCGTTGATGATGAAGTTGATGTCGCCCTGCCGGTACAGCGTGACGCTCTTGGTGCGGTGCCGGGCGATGGCCGTGAAACCCATGGTTTCGAACAATTGGCCCAAGGCGGCGGGGTCGGGCGCGGCGTATTCGACGAACTCGAAACCGTCGGTGCCCATCGGGTTGTCCCAGGGGGTGAATTGCATGCTGGCTCCAGTTCCGGTTCGGCGGGCGCGCCGCTGCCGGCGACCCAAACCCGTAGGTTCGGCGACCTGCGCGGTTTGTGCAAGCCAACGCCCCTGCTGGCGGTGTGCGCGCCCCACCCGCGCATGGTCGACGCCGGTTCGGTGCGTCAGTCTCAGCGACAGCGACAGCGACAGCGTCAGCGCTCGATCTCGACAACCAGTTGCA
>JAYSVE010000791.1:0-7205 GCA_043718725.1 Methylibium sp. | reverse complement strand
TACCACCCCAATCCGGGCGAGTTGGCGTTCTCCGCGCCTGCGGGCGCAGAGTCTCCCGCGATCGCGCTCGAGCCCGGCTTCAACGTGGTGTTCGCGGGCAACCTGGGCACGGTGCAGGCGCTTGACACGGTGCTCGCGGCGGCGCAACTGCTGCGCGACGAGCCCGACGTGCGCTTCGTGCTGGTGGGCAGCGGCAGCCGCGGCGACTGGTTGCGGCAAGAGTCTGAACGTCTTGGCCTGACCAACCTCTGGATGCCCGGGCGTTTTTCGCCGCAGCAGATGCCGGGCATCCTGTCCCAGGCTTCGGCCCTGTTGGTGAGCCTGGCGCGCGACCCGACCATGGCGCTGACGGTGCCGAGCAAAATACAGGCCTACCTTGCCGCCGCTCGGCCGATCATCGCGTCGCTTGACGGCGAAGGGGCGCGGGTGGTGGACGAGGCGGGCGCCGGCCTGACCTGCCCCGCCGAAGACGCGAAGGCACTGGCCGAAGCGGTGCGCTCGCTCAAGGCGTTGCCGCCCGACAGGCACAAGCGCATGGCGATGCAGGCACGCGCGTACTACGAGCGCCACTTCGAGCCGGGCGCGTTGGCCGTGCAACTGGTGCGCCGGCTCGAAGCGCTGGTGCGCGCCCGCGCCGGCGATGCGACCAAGACGATGGGCTGAACGGGAAACGCGGATGACGGACAAGACCATCAAAGTACTGGTGCTCGGCGCCTCGGGCATGCTCGGCAACGCCGTGCTGCGGCTGTTCGCGCAAAGCGCGGGCTTCGAGGCATTCGGCTCGGCGCGCTCGGCCGCGGTATTGCAACGCCTGCCGCAGGCGCTGCGTGAGCGTGTGGTCTGCGGCATCGATGTCGAAAACACCGACAGCCTGATGGCGCTGTTTGCCCGGCTTCAGCCCGACGTGGTGATCAATTGCGTCGGCCTGGTCAAGCAGTTGGCCGAGGCCGACGACCCGCTGCAGGCGATCCCGATCAACGCGCTGTTGCCGCACCGCGTCGCCCGGCTGTGCCAGGTGGCGGGCGCGCGTTTCGTCCACATCAGCACCGATTGCGTGTTCAGCGGCGCCAGGGGCATGTACCGCGAGGACGACCCTTGCGATGCCCAAGACCTGTACGGCCGCAGCAAGCATTTGGGCGAGGTCGACGGCCCGACCGCGGTGACCTTGCGCACGTCCATCATTGGCCACGAGTTGGCCAGCGCGCATGGGCTGGTCGGCTGGTTCCTGGCGCAGGGCGGGCCGGTGCGCGGCTTCACGCGCGCGATCTTCTCCGGCTTGCCCACGGTGGAGCTGGCCCGCGTGATCCGCGATCACGTGCTGCCGCGGCCGCGGCTACACGGCCTGTACCACGTGTCGGCGGCGCCGATTGCCAAGTACGAATTGCTGCGCCTGGTCGCGCAGGCCTATGGCCGCGCCCATCAGATCACGCCCGACGACAGGCTCGTGATCGACCGCTCGCTCGACTCCACGCGGTTTCGCCAGCTCACCGGCTACGTACCGCCAACCTGGCCCGAACTGGTGCGCACCATGCACGATTTCGCCTGACGCCCGCGGCCCTGATCCACAAGAAGGTGTTTCCATGTTCAAAGACAAGGTCCTGCTCATCTCCGGCGGCACCGGCTCGTTCGGCCATGCCGTGCTCGATTATTTCCTGCATTCCGACTTCGCCGAGATCCGCGTCTTCAGCCGCGACGAGAAGAAGCAGGAGGACATGCGCATCGCCTTCAAGAGCGACAAGCTCAAGTTCTACATCGGCGACGTGCGCGACTACGACAGCGTGCACGACGCGCTGCGTGGCGTCGACTATGTGTTCCACGCGGCCGCGCTGAAGCAGGTGCCATCGTGCGAGTTCTACCCGATGGAGGCGGTGCGCACCAACGTGCTCGGCGCCGAGAACGTGATGCGCGCGGCCATCGCCAACGGCGTGCGGCGCTGTGTGGTGCTGAGCACCGACAAGGCGGTCTACCCGATCAACGCGATGGGCATGTCCAAGGCGATGATGGAGAAGGTGATGGTCGCCAAGGCGCGTCTGTGCGACGCCGACAAGACGGTGTTGTGCGCCACCCGCTACGGCAACGTGATGGCTTCGCGCGGGTCGGTGATCCCGCTGTTCCTGGCGCAGTTGCAGGCCGGGCTGCCGTTGACGATCACCGACCCGCTGATGACGCGCTTCCTGATGTCGCTGGAAGAATCGGTGGCGCTGGTGCTGTATGCCTTCGAGCATGCGCGGCCGGGCGACATCTTCGTGCAGAAGGCTCCGGCCTCGACGGTGGGCGACCTGGCGCAGGCGCTGCGCGAACTGCTCAGGCGCGACAACCCGATCAAGGTGATCGGCACCCGCCATGGCGAGAAGCTCTACGAGTCGCTGGTGTCGCGCGAGGAGATGGCGCGCGCCGATGACCTGGGCGGCTACTACCGCATCCCGGCCGACTCGCGCGACCTGAACTACGACAAGTACTTCGTCGAAGGCCAGACGCAGATCTCGCAGATCGACGACTACACCTCGCACAACACGCGCCGGCTGGATGTCGAGCAGGTCAAGCAGGTGCTGATGCAATTGCCCAGCGTGCGCGAGGCCGTCCATGCTTAAGGTCATGACCATCGTCGGCACGCGGCCGGAGATCATCCGGCTGTCGCGCGTGATCACCAAGCTGGACCGCCACTGCAGCCACGTTCTGGTGCACACCGGCCAGAACTACGACTACGAGCTGAACGAGGTGTTTTTCGACGAGTTGGGCATCCGCCGGCCCGACCACTTTTTGGAGGCCGCCGGCGCCAGCCCCGCCGAAACCATCGGCAAGGTCATCATCGCCGCCGACAAGGTGCTGGAGCAGCACCCACCCGACGCGCTACTGCTGCTGGGCGACACCAACAGCGCGCTGGCCGCCATTGCCGCCAAGCGCCGCAAGGTGCCGATCTTCCACATGGAGGCGGGCAACCGCTGTTTTGATTTCCGCGTGCCCGAAGAGATCAACCGGCGCATCGTCGACCACATCGCCGACATCAACCTGACCTACAGCCAGATCGCGCGCGAATACCTGCTGCGCGAAGGCCTGCCGCCCGACCAGGTGATTTGCACCGGCAGCCCGATGCGCGAGGTGCTCGACCACTACCGCGCCGGCATCGAGGCCTCGGAGGTGCTGCGGCGCCTGGGCCTGGCCGAACAGCGCTACTTCGTGGTCAGCGCGCACCGCGAGGAGAACGTCGATTCGCCGGCCAGTTTGCAGCGCCTGTTCGACATCCTGAACATGCTGGCGCAACGCCACGACCTGCCCGTCATCGTCTCGACCCATCCGCGCACCCGCAAGCGCATGGAAGCGCAGGGCCTGCAAGCCGATGCGCGCGTGCGGTTCTGCAAGCCGTTCGGTTTTCTCGACTACGTTCAATTGCAGCGCTGTGCGCGGGCCGTGCTGTCGGACAGCGGCACGATCACCGAGGAGTCGTCGATCCTGAACTTCCCCGCGCTGAACCTGCGCGAAGTGCACGAGCGGCCCGAAGGGTTCGAGGAAGCGGCGGTGATGATGGTCGGCCTCGACTGCGGGCGTGTCGAGCAGGCGCTGGCGGTGTTGCAGGACCAGCCTCGCGGCGACGCGCGCCGACTGCAAATGGTGAACGACTACCGCGCCGACAACGTGTCCGACAAGGTGCTGCGCATCATCCTGAGCTATGCCGACTTCGTGCAGCGGCGCGTCTGGCACAAGGCCTGACTTCGACGGCGTTCAGGGGAAGTACTGCCACACCGTGGTGCCGGCGTCGCCGGCCGGCGGGCCGCCAAGAATCACCAGCGAGCCGTTGAAGTCGGCCAGGGCGCTGGCATGGCGTGGCTGCAGCGGCGGGGTGCCGGGCACCGGCGCGAAATGCACGCAATCGGGCGCGTGAAACAGTTCGTTCGACACCGCCTCCTGGATGCCCACCGACCCGTCCGAGACGAAGCAGCCCAGCGGCGTGGAAACGATGGAGAAGTGCGTCCTGGCGACGAACGGCAGCGCATCGGCTTGACGCGTCCATTGGCTGCCATCGGGCGACGACCAGATGTCACGGTACTCGGCGACCGTTTCGCTGTAGCGCGCGCCGGCGGGCACGGCCTTGAGGCCACCACCGACCAGGAATATTTCACCCTTGTGCACCGCCGAACCGTGGATCAGGCCTCGGCCCTCCCAAGGCGCCTGTGCGCTGGCAAGCGTCCAATCCTTGCCGTCCGGGCTGGTCCACACATCGCGGGGCGCCTCGGCCAGGCAGGGGCCGACCAAGTCACACCAGGTGCCGTTGTTCCAGGACTGGCCGGCATAGACGACGATCTGGCCATTGACCGAGGCGGCATTCGGGGTGTAGCGGCGTCCAAATGGCGCGGCGCTGGCCTCCTGGGTCCATTGCACACCGTCGGGCGACGACCAGACGTCGTTGTAGAGGTCGCCGCCAATGACATAAAGACGTTCCCGATGCACCAGCCACCCGGCGCCGTGACGCGCCGGCCAGGGCGCGTCGCCCAGCGACTCCCAATGCACGAGGTCACGGGTCTTCCACACCTCGCTGCTGGTCGGGCCCCAGAGCCAGCCGCCGAGCAGATAAAGCTCGCCCTTCAACCACAGCAACCCCGCGCCGTCGCGGTGTTGCCAACTGCCGGCGTTCTCAATACGGCGCCATTGCCCCGCACGGTACAGGCCGACCCGGCGCATGCCCAGCGACGGGATCGTGATGTTGTCCAACTCGTCGCCTTCGTGCATGTCGAGTTGCACCGCTGCGCCATCGGCCTGCGTGCCGCTGCCCTTCAGACCAAGGCTGAACACCCTGCGTGGGCCGCCCGCCGAACAGGCGCGATCGAGAACGACGTAGACCACGTGGCCGCTGTCGTGCACGGCAACGCGATCACAGCCGGCCATGTCGGCGGCCAGCACGATGGGAGGCGCTGTCAAGGCCAGCGCGGCCACTGCCGTCGGCGCTTCGGGCGTTGGCTGGCTGGCACCGCCGCCGCATGCGGCGACGAGCACGGTCGATAGCAAGACCACGGTGAAGAGACGGCGCATGGGAGACCGGCGGCACGGCCGTGCAGTGGGAACGTCGAGCCACGATAGGAGGCGCGCCCACTGCGCGAAGCGCGGAAAAGAGCGCCGCATCCGGCGCTGTTTCGGGCAGCGTGGCCAGGCATTGACTGGCCTCGGCGCGACGGCCTCATGCGCGCCGTTGCCACGGGTTCAGCCGGTCTTGCGGCACCCGGCGGATCCAGCGCCTGCCGATCGACGCTTGCCGCGGCGCCGCGAACCACCGTGGCGGACCGGAGGCACCGGGCACCCGTGCAACACCTGGGCCTCAGCGCGAACGCATTCAACGCAATTGCGCGGCGACGGCCGATGCGCGGGCCACAATAGGCTTGGCACCACCCGCCGCTGTTGTTCTCTTTTCAGATTCGTCTTGATGACCTACTTCGCCAGTTGCTTCCTGGTCGGCCTGCTCGCCACGCTGTTCGTCATGCGGTCGTCGATGCGGCATGGGCATTTGTCGGCGGACAACGATCTCGGGGGTCCGCAAAAATTTCATGCCCGGCCGGTTCCGCGCGTGGGGGGTGCCGGCGTCATGGTTGCCATCGTGGCCGGCGTTGCGATTGCGCAGCTCAGTGAATCGCCCGATGCACGTTCCTTGTGGCTGCTGATCGCCTGCAGCCTGCCGGCCTTTGTCGCCGGCATCACCGAAGACCTCACCAAGAACGTGTCGCCGCGCAGGCGCCTGGTGGCCACCGCCGTCTCGGCGGGCCTGGCCATCTGGCTGCTCCAGGCGGTGATCGTCAGAACCCATGTGCCGGGGGTTGACACACTGATCGAGTGGATGCCGGCGGCCATGCTGCTGACGGTCTTCGTCATCACCGGCGTGGCCAACGCCATCAACATCATCGACGGCTTCAACGGCCTCGCGTCGATGTGCGTGCTGATGATGGTTCTGGCCCTGGGCTATGTCGCGTTCCAGGTCGGCGACAGCTTCATCTTCACGGCGGCGCTCATCACCTCGGGCGCGGTGCTGGGCTTCTTCGTGTGGAACTTCCCCGCCGGCTTGATCTTCCTGGGCGACGGCGGCGCCTACCTGCTGGGCTTCTTGCTGGGCGAGCTGAGCATCCTGCTGGTCTACAGAAACCCGTCCGTGTCGCCGATGTTCCCGCTGCTGCTGTGCGCTTACCCGATCTTCGAGACCATATTCACGATTTATCGCCGCAAGGTCGTGCGTGGGGTCGCGACGGCCGAGCCGGACGGCATTCACCTGCACACGCTGATTCACCGCCGGCTGATCCGCTGGACCTTGTCAGGCAACCAGGAGCGCAGGAGGTTGACCCGCCGCAATTCCATGACCTCGCCCTACCTGTGGCTGTTGTGTCTTTCGTCGGTGGTGCCCAGCCTGCTGTGGTGGAACAGCACGGCCGTACTGTCCTGGTTCCTGCTGCTGTTCGTCGTGCTGTACGTCTGGCTCTACGCGCGCATCGTCCGCTTCAAGACGCCCAAGTGGCTGATCTTTCGGCGCCACCATTGAGATGTTGACAATCGCCGGCCCTGGCGTTGGATCACGATGCCGAATATTCCGACAAGAATCCTTGCAGGTCGCGGCGGCAGTCCTTTGACGGCAGGCGGGCGTCCAGGGTCGACAACCAGCCCATCAGCCGCCGTGCCCACGCGTCGTCGACCTGCACCTGAAGCCGGGCAATGCGCAGGAGCGGATGGGCCGAGGGCACGGTCGTGTCGGCATCGGCCAGCAATTCCTCGTACAACTTTTCGCCCGGCCGCAAGCCGCTGAAGACGACCGCGATCTCGCCGTCGCGGTGGCCCGCCAGGCGGATCAGGTCGCGCGCCAGATCGACGATTCTCACCGGCTCGCCCATGTCGAGCACGTACACCTGGCCCGTCTCGGCCAGCGCCGCCGCCTGCAACACAAGGCGGGCCGCCTCGGCCAGGGTCATGAAATAGCGCGTGATCTCGGGGTGCGTCACCGTCACCGGGCCGCCCTTGGCGATCTGCTCCTTGAACTTGGGGATCACGCTGCCGCTGGAGCCCAGCACGTTGCCGAATCGGACCGCGGCAAAGGTGGTCGGGTGGCTCTGCGTCGACAGGTGCGACAGCACCATCTCCGCGGCACGCTTGCTGGCCCCCATCACGTTGGTCGGGTTGACGGCCTTGTCGGTCGATATCAGCACAAAGCGCTCGACGCCCGATTGGGCGGCCGCGGT
>JAYSVE010000080.1:0-2353 GCA_043718725.1 Methylibium sp. | reverse complement strand
GCACAGGAATGCTCATGAGCCCCGACGCCATTCTCGAAAAATTCGGTCCGCGCGAGGCCATGGAATACGACGTTCTCGTCGTCGGCGCCGGCCCGGCCGGCCTGGCCGCGGCCATTCGCGTCAAGCAACTGGCGGTGGCGCAGGGCAAGGAGGTGTCGGTGGTGGTTCTGGAGAAGGGGTCCGAGCCGGGCGCACACATCCTCAGCGGCGCCATCATGGACCCGCGCGCGATCACCGAGTTGTTCCCCGACTGGAAGGAACGCGGAGCCCCCCTGAGCCAGCCCGTCACCGGCGACGAGATGTTGTTGCTGACCGAGAGCGGCCAATTCAGCACGCCGCAATTCCTGATTCCGCAGGCGCTGCACAACGAGGGCAACTTCATCGTCAGCCTGGGCAATGTGGTGCGCTGGCTGGGCCAGCAGGCGGAGGGCCTCGGGGTTGAAATCTTCCCCGGATTCACGGCGGCCGAACTGCTCTGCAACGATGCCGGGGCGGTCAAGGGGGTCGCCACCGGCAACCTGGGGTTGGGCAAGGATGGCGAGCCCACCGAAGGCTTCCAGTTGGGCATGGAGCTGCACGCCAAGTACACCATTTTTGCCGAAGGCGCGCGCGGCAGCCTGGGCAAGCAACTGATCGAGAAATACCGCCTCGACGCCGGCAAAGACCCTCAGACCTACGCCCTGGGCATCAAGGAGGTCTGGGAGATCGATCCGGCGCGTGCCAGGCCCGGCCACGTCATCCACTCGCTCGGCTGGCCGATGGACAGCAAGACCTACGGCGGCGGGTTTCTGTACCACGCGGAAGGCAACACGGTGAGCCTGGGTTTCATCACCGGCCTGGAGTACAGCAACCCCTGGCTGAGCCCGTTCGAGGAAATGCAGCGCTGGAAGACCCACCCTGCGATCCGCGCGTGCCTGGAGGGCGGCAAGCGCATCAGCTACGGCGCGCGCGCAGTCACCTGCGGCGGCCTGATGAGCCTGCCCAAGACGGTGTTCCCGGGTGGCGCGCTGGTGGGCTGCGATGCCGGTTTCCTCAACTTCGCGCGCATCAAGGGCAGCCACGCCGCCATCAAGACCGGCATGCTGGCGGCCGACGCTGCGTTTGACGCGGTCACCACCGGCCGCCAGCACGACGAACTCGTCGCCTATCCCGAGGCGTTCGAGAAGAGCTGGCTGCATGAAGAATTGCAGGCCTCGCGCAACACCAAGCAGTGGATGAAGCGGGGCTTGTACCTGTCATCGCTCATGAACGGCATCGAGCTGTGGCTGTTGCCCAAGCTGGGGTTCAAGGCCCCGCCCTGGACGCTGCACAACCGCGTGCCCGACCATGCCAAGCTCAAGCCCGCCGCCGAGTGCCCGCAGATCGCCTACCCCAAGCCCGACGGCAAACTCACCTTCGACCGCCTCAGCTCGGTGTTTGTCAGCAACACCAACCACGAGGAAAACCAGCCCGCGCACCTGACGCTCAAGGATGCGTCGGTGCCGGTGGCACTCAACCTGGCCCGGTTCGCCGGCCCCGAAAGCCGCTACTGCCCGGCCGGCGTCTACGAGTTCGTGAAAGGCGTCGCCAGCAACGGCAACGAGGTCGACCGCCTGCAGATCAACGCGCAGAACTGCGTGCATTGCAAGACCTGCGACATCAAGGACCCGACCCAAAACATCGTCTGGGTCACCCCCGAGGGCGGTGGCGGGCCGAACTACGCGGGCATGTGAACCCGGCGCGCCGGGGCTGCAACTCAAGGGTGTCTTCATCTACAACCCGTGAGCCAAGACCATGAACACCCAGCCCCAGGCCCCACGCCAAGCCGCACACGACAGCGCCCACGACAGCGCAAAGTACCAACTGCGCTTTCAATCGCTTTTCGACGAAGGCCGTGGCTACGCATTTCCCTGCGACGCTCGCGGTCAGGTCGACATGGATTCCCTGGGCGACCGGCTGCGCAACAGCTACTTGTATGCGCGCACCCTGATCGGGCGCGAATTCGCAATGCCGGCGGTGCTGCTCAGCGGCGCGCACTGAGTGCGAGGCACAGGCTGCGGCCGCTCAGGTGGCGGTCCAGCCCGGCGCCCGCTTCTCGATGAAGGCCTGCACGCCCTCCAGCGCGGCCTCTTCCATCATGTTGCAGGCCATGGTCTGGCCGGCATCGACATAGGCCGCCGCGATGGGTTGTTCGAGTTGCCGATAGAACAACCGCTTGCCCATCGCCACGGCCACGCGCGGCTTGGCGAGGATGCTGGCGACCAGACGCTCGACCTCGGCGTCCAGTTGTTGCGGCTCGGCGACGCGGTTGAGCAGCCCCTTGGCCAGCGCTTCGTCGGCGCTGATGAAGTCGCCCGTCACCAACATCTCGAAC
>JAYSVE010000790.1:0-3070 GCA_043718725.1 Methylibium sp. | reverse complement strand
CGCGGCACTGAGGTAGGCGCGCCACGTCCTGGCGCCCGCGCCGGCCGTTGCCGCAAGCGCCTGGCAATGTTTGTCCGCACCCGCCAGGCCACCCAGGTCGGCGCCCTTGCCGGGACCGGCGCTGGTGACGAAGAAGCCCATGGCGGGTTGCGACGCCACGGGCGCGCCGGCAAGAGCCGCCAGAACGGCAACCGACGAGAGCCCGGAAAATTTGAACAGTGCGCGCATGGTGAAGCTCCTGGTGTGTTGCTCGGGGTTGAATGAGACGCCCGTATACGCCGCAGGCCTTGACCCTCAACAGGGGGTTTGCACGGATTGAACTTAAAGGCCGGGAAAGCGGTGCCGGGTCTCCGGCGGCGGCGCGTGCGCCGGGCAGCTATTTATTCTTGTTGTAGACGTCGACGCACACCGCCGCCAGCAGCACCAGGCCCTTGATGACCTGCTGGTAGTCGATGCCTATGCCCATGATGGACATGCCGTTGTTCATCACGCCCATGATGAAGGCACCGAGCACCGCGCCCAGCACCTTGCCCACACCGCCCGACGCGGACGCGCCACCGATGAAACAGGCCGCGATCACATCCAGCTCGAAGCCCAGGCCGGCCTTGGGCGTGGCGGTGTTCAGGCGCGCCGCGAAGATCAACCCGGCCAGCGCCGACAGCACGCCCATGTTGATGAAGGTGTAGAACGTGACGCGCTCGGTCTTGATGCCCGACAGGCGCGCCGCCTTCTCATTGCCGCCCAGCGCGTAGACGCGCCGGCCTATTGTTGTGCGGGTGGTCACGAAGTCGTACACCAGCATCAACAGCAACATCACGATCAGCACATTGGGCAAGCCTTTGTATGAGGCCAGCAGGTAGCTGAAAGCGGCGATCATCGACGCGAACACCAGGTTCTTCAGATGGAAGAACAGCGCCGGCTCGATGCCCATGCCGTGGCGGATGCGCTCGGCGCGACCGCGAACCTTCACGACCAGCAGCACGCTGGCCATCAGAAGGCCGACGATCAACGACGTGACGCGCAAGGCCTCGGCCTCAAACAGGTCGGGGATGAAGCCGGTGCTCAGCAGTTGGAACTCACCCGGGAACGGCCCCACCGACTGCCCCTGCAACACCGCCAATGCCAGGCCCTTGAAGACCAGCATGCCGGCCAGCGTGACGATGAACGACGGGATCTTGTAGAACGCGACCCAATAGCCTTGAGCCGCGCCTATCGCGCCCCCCAGTGCCAGGCAAATGAATGTGGCGAGCACGAAGTGCAGCTTGTACTCGACCATCAGCACCGCGGCCACCGCACCGACAAAACCGCACACCGAGCCCACCGACAAATCGATGTGGCCCGCCACGATGACCAGCAGCATGCCCAGCGCCATGATGACGATGTAGCTGTTCTGCAGGATCAGGTTGGTCAGGTTCAGCGGCTGGAACAGCGTGCCGTTGGTCATCACCTGGAAGAACACCATGATCGCGACCAGCGAGATCAGCATGCCGTACTCGCGCAGGTTGTTCTTCAGCGCGCCCGAAGAGGCGTCGTGCGCGGGCCTGGCAAGGGTGGGGGCGGGGTTGGCCATGTCAATGGTTTCCTGAGCTCACGATGGCTTTCATGATTCTTTCCTGCGACGCGTCCGCGGCCGCGAATTCGGCCACGAACGCGCCTTCGTGCAGCACGCAGATGCGGTCGCACATGCCCAGCAGCTCGGGCATCTCGGACGAGATCATCAGCACGCATTTGCCCTCGGCGGCGAGCTTGGCGATGATGGTGTAAATCTCGTACTTGGCGCCGACGTCGATGCCGCGCGTGGGCTCATCCAGGATCAGCACCTCGGGGTCGGAGAACAGCCACTTGGCCAGCACCACCTTCTGCTGGTTGCCGCCCGACAGGTTGACAACGCGCTGGAACACATCGGCGCAGCGGATGTTGAGGCGTCCGCGGTATTCCTCGGCCACCCGGTACTCGCGCCCGCCATCGATGATGGTGTGGCTCGATACCGCGCCCAGGTTGGCCAGGCTGGTGTTCCAGTTGATCGTTTCCTCCAGCACCAGGCCATAGCCCTTGCGGTCTTCGGTCACGTAGGCCAGGCCGTGCGCAATGGCCTTGCCGATCGTGCTGACATCGATCTCGCGGCCTTTCATGAACACCTGGCCGCTGATGCCCTGGCCATACGAGCGGCCGAAGTTGCTCATCGCCAGCTCGGTGCGGCCGGCGCCCATCAGGCCGGCGATGCCGACGATCTCGCCGCGCCGCACATGCAGGTTCACCCCCTTGATCGCCAGCCGGTCGGCGTGCATCGCGTGGTGCACACGCCAGTTCTTCACCTCGAAGACCGTCTCGCCGATGTTCGGTGTGCGCAACGGGTAGCGATCGGCCATCTCGCGACCGACCATGCTGCGGATGATGCGGTCTTCGCTGATCGGCTCGGCGCGGCAGTCCACCGTCTCCACCGTCGCGCCGTCGCGCAGGATGGTGATCGAGTCGGCCACCTTGGCGATCTCGTTGAGCTTGTGCGAGATCAGGATGCACGCGATGCCCTGGCGCTTGAGCCCCAGCAGCAACTCCAGCAGCGCGTCGCTGTCGGTCTCGTTCAGGCTCGCCGTCGGCTCGTCCAGGATCAGCAGCTTGACTTCCTTGGACAGCGCCTTGGCGATCTCGATCAGCTGCTGCTTGCCCACGCCCAGGTCGGTGATCAGCGTGTCGGGTGATTCGTTCAGGCCGACCTTGTGCAGCAGGTCCTGCGTCTTGGCATACGACAACGCCCAGTCGATGATGCCGCCGCGCGCCTGCTCGTTGCCGAGGAAGATGTTCTCGGTGATGGACAACAACGGCATCAGCGCCAGCTCCTGGTGGATGACGATGATGCCCAGCCGCTCGCTGTCGTGGACGCCCTTGAACCGGCACTCGCGGCCCAGGAAGCGAATCTCGCCTTCGTAGTCGCCGTGCGGGTAGACGCCGCTCAGCACCTTCATCAGGGTGGACTTGCCGGCGCCGTTTTCACCGACGATGGCGTGGATCTCGCCGGCCCGCACGTTCAGGTTCACGTCGCTCAGCGCCTTGACGCCGTGGAACGCCTTCT
>JAYSVE010000789.1:0-7228 GCA_043718725.1 Methylibium sp. | reverse complement strand
CGGGGAGGTCGCTGATGCGCTCGCGCAGCGGTGGCACGCGGATTTGAATGACATTCAATCGGTAGTACAGATCTTGCCGGAATCGCCCTGACTGCACGTCGGCACCCAGATCCCGATGGGTGGCGCTGAGCAGGCGCACGTTGACCGGGAGCTCACTGACCGCCCCGACCGGGCGGACCAGTCGTTCCTGGATCGCGCGCAACAACTTGGACTGCATGGGCAAGGGCAGTTCGCCGATTTCATCGAGGAACAGGGTGCCGCCATTGGCCGCCTGAAAAAAGCCTTCGCGATCTTCCGAGGCGCCGGTGAACGCACCCTTGCGATACCCAAAGAACTCGGCCTCCAGGAGTTGCTCCGGTATGGCGCTGCAGTTCACCGCAATGAAGGGTTGGGTGCTGCGCACGCTGACCTCGTGAATCGCGCGCGCCACCAGTTCCTTGCCGGTACCCGACTCGCCGTTGACAAGCACCGGCGCCATGCTGCGGGCCACCTTGTCGACCAATTTTCGGACCTGTTCCATGGCCGCGGAGCCGCCCGCCATGCGCGCCAGCGCGGGGCTCACCGGCTCGGCGACCGGGGCCGGCACCGGCCTGGGCGCACGGGGCGTTTGGGCCGTCTGCGCGTTGTGCGGTGAGGGCCCGGCGCCGCGCTCCGAGGGCAAGCTGCTCGGGTCCATCGTCGGGACCGCCAAGGCGCCCCCGCGCCCGAGTGCGGAGGCGACCACGGCGCGAAACTGCCGCAGGTCGACCGGCTTGGTCAGGTAGTCGTAAGCACCCGCCTGCAGCGCCTGGACGGCGTTCTCTGCCGATCCGTACGCCGTGATGACGATGGCTTTTTCGCGCCGACCTGTCTCTTCCAACCAGCGCAACAAGTCCAGGCCCGTGCCGTCCGGAAGCCGCATGTCGGTGATGAGGGCGCTGTAGGCGCGGTCCTTCAAATGCTGCAACGCCTGCTCGACCGTGCCGGCGGTTTCAATGTCGTAGCCTTCGCGCAGCAAGGTCAGTTCGTACAGCGTGCGCAGATCGGGTTCGTCGTCAACGACGAGCAGGCTCAAGCGCGCTGGGTTGTTCATGCTGATGCCTGCAAACGGGCTTCGGTGGTACTGAGCGGGCTGCGACGCATGGCCACGAAGAACTCGTTTCGGTCTGTGCCGCCGACCTGGCGCAGGCGGTAGTCGATGCTTGCGCCGTAGCGCTCGCACAGCTCGCGACATATGTACAGGCCCAGGCCAGTCCCGCGACTTCGCGTTGAAAAGAACGGCTCGAAAAGATAGCGCTCCACGTCGGCGGGAATCGACGCGCCGTCACTCGACACACTCAAGAAAACACGCGTCTCGTCGCGCGAGTCCAGGCGCACTTCGATCGCTCCAGACCTCTGGCTGGCGTGGCGCCTGGCGTTGTCAAGCAGGTTCACCAGGACGCGGCGCAAGTGCTCGACGTCGAACAGCACACCCAGTGATTCGGTGGGCAGGTGCAAACGCACGAGCGCCTCGTCGCCCACGTCCACGCCCGCCGCAACCGCCCACTCCCGGCACACCGCGGCGACCTGGGAGGTCGCGTCGATCGGGCGCACGTCATGCACCTGACCCGGCGCCGCGGCCATCACGTCATCGACGATGCGCTTGAGCCGCTGGACGTTTTCGGTCACCATTTTCAGCAAGCGCTGCTGGGCCGGATCGCGCGCGTCTTCGGCCAGCAGGGCGTTGGCCTGCGAAATTGCCGCGAGCGGGTTGCGAATTTCATGCGCCACACCGGCCGAGACGCGTCCCATGGCGGCCAGCTTCTCCTGGCGGCTGCGCGCCTGCAGAATCCGAACGTCCTCCAGAAACATCACGCAAAACTCCTCCCCCGCCTGCGGCTCCGGCTTGCGGGTAAAGCGAATGCGCACGCGCAGGGTCCGGCTCGATCCGGGCGCGAACTCGAGCACGACATCGCGCCCGGCCTCGGGCCAGGCGGCATCGACGAATGCGCGCTCGGTCGTCTTCACCAAGGCATCCCATGCCGCCACACCGCGCATTTGAAAAGGCGCCGGCCGGCACATGCCACTGCTCCAGAGCAAACGCCGAGCGGCCGGATTGGCCGCACGCACGCGGCCGCGACGGTCGACCACCAGCACGCCGTCCTGCATCTCCTCGATCACCAGGCGGTTCAGTTGAGCCTGCTGGCGCGCCAGCTTCAGGCTCCCGCGCGAGGTGATCTCTTCGCGAGCCAGGCGCCCGGCCAATTCGCCCACCAGCACCGCCAGGATGAAGAAACCGCTTCCAGCCAACCCGGCCTGCGTCATCAGCACCGTGATGTCGCCGCCGATGGGCGCCGCCAGCCACGCCGCGACCAGCAAGACGAGCGTGACGCCCGCCACCGTGGCCAGCGCCATCATGCGCGGCGTCAGCACGCTGGCCATCAACACCGGCATGACCAGCAGCGCAACGTAGTTCAAGCTCGTTCCCGGTGCCAACAGGTGCAACAGCGTGAAGCACACCAGGTCGGCGCCTATCGTGGCGATCCATTGCGGGCTGCGCAGTCGCGCCAGCGACTCGGGCGCCGCGGCGCGCCAGAAGCGCGGCACCAACCACATGCCAATGGCCAGCCCGGCGTAGACGACGCTCACGATCCCCACCGCCAGGCTCGGAAGCACGCCAAACAGCGTGACCACGCCCAAGGTCACGACCAGCGCCAGGCCAAGCACGGCGCGGGCGGCGACAAAGGTGCGGTACAGACGCGAGAAGGTGGTCTGCCCGGCATGGTCTGCCCGCTGTTGCCGGCGTGTGACGAAACTCGAATCCCCCGCAGCCGATTCGGATTCCTGCCACTCCGCTTGCGCGTCGGAGAAGTCTTCGCTGTCCGGTGCGCGCGTGCCAAGCTGCGACGGATCTTCGTCGGAACCGAAGGCCTCGAACCAGGATTCGTCGGCCGAAAGCGAACGTCGCGCACCCCGGCGCTCGCTGATGCGCCGCTCGGTGTCGCGTTTGGCGGTGTTCATCGAACCACCCGAAGCGCCACCCGCCGCCGCGCGAAACAGGCAACGCAGCGCTGGCGTCGGCGCGGCTCAGGCATCGGCATGGTCATGCCCCATGGCAAACGCGGTTCGGTCCAACCCAAGGTTGGAGTCTGGCACCGGTTGCTTCGCGGCCTCATGGCCCCGGGTGGGTCTGTTCGAACGCCTTGCGATGCGCGTCCCCACAAAACACCCCACCACGCCCCGGCAGGGCTTCGTCGCGCGGCAGGTGCACGCCGCAGTGCGCGCAGGCCAGAACTTGTTGCGGCGGCGCTGGCGGCGGGGTCTTTTGCGCTGGCGGCGGGACCCGACGTGTTGCGCCTCGCAGCATCCAGAGCAAGGCCAGGACGGCCAACAGAAACAGGGCGAACTTCATGGTGTGGTGCAGTCAAGCAATGGGGTTTCGGTGCAGCAGCACCTCGAAGACGAATCGGGAGCCCACGTACGCCAGCAGCAACAGTGCCGCGCCTGCATAAAGCCAGCCCGTGGCTCTGCGGCCACGCCAGCCAAACTGGCGCCGGCCGATCAGGAGACCGGCGAACACGGCCCATCCCAGCAACGACAGTAGTGTCTTGTGATCCAGGCGCCACGGGCTGGCGAACCAAGCGCCCAGCGCGATCGCCGCCGAGAGGACGATAAACCCGGCGCCGACGAACCAAAACGTGAGCCTCTCCAGGCGCAGCAACGGCACGCCTGCGGACGGCGGCGCGACGGCCGTGCCGCCGCCCCGCATCTGGCGTTCGGCGCGATTGAGCAAGGCCCCATGAAGGACGGCCGCGCCGAAGAGCCCATACGATGCGATCCCCAGCACCCAGTGCAGCGGCGCCCAGCGAGAGGACGCAAGAGGACGCAATTCGCCCGGATAGACCAACGCCAGCGCCACCGCCAACACGCCCAGGCCTGCCAGCGTACGGCGCGCGTTGAGGAGCGGCAACAAGCGACTCTCGACGCCATAGACCGCAAGCACCAGCCAAAACGTCACCGACAGCGCGGGCGCAAAGCCGAATCGCGCACCGATTGCGGCGCTTCCCAGCCCACCGAAGTCGACCACGATCGCCACCGCATGCAGCAGCCAGCCGGCCAGCAAGGCGAGCCGCAGCCGGGCGTCCCTGGCCTCGCCGGGAAGGGCCGCGACGGCGTAGCAGGCGATGGCCAGCAGGCCCGGCAGGATGAACCAAGAGGAAGTGGCGATGGCACCATTCATGCGCGAAGCGAACGATAGAATCAATTTTGCAGTGTACTTTCGCTCCCGCCCCTTCCCTGCCGATCCTTGGATCGCGCCCATTCACTAAATGGCCTCCACCCTCACCGATCGACTGAGTCGCCTCGTCAAGACGATGCGCGGTCAAGCCCGCATCACCGAAAGCAATGTGCAGGACATGCTGCGTGAGGTGCGCGTGGCGCTGCTGGAAGCCGACGTGGCGCTGCCGGTGGTGCGCGACTTCATTGCCAGGGTGAAGGAACGCGCGCTCGGCGCCGACGTTGCGGCCTCGTTGTCGCCCGGCCAGGCGCTGGTGGGCATCGTCAATCGCGAACTCGCCGCCACCATGGGCGATGGCGTGGCCGATCTCAACCTGGCGACGCAACCCCCCGCCGTCATCCTGATGGCCGGCCTGCAGGGCGCTGGCAAGACCACAACCACCGCCAAGCTCGCCAAGCATCTGATTGAAAAGCGCAAGAAGAAGGTGCTCACCGTCTCCGCCGACGTCTACCGCCCGGCGGCCATCGAACAGCTCAAGACCGTCACGCGCCAGGCCGGCGCCGACTGGTTTCCGTCCAGCGCCGACGACCGGCCGCTGGCGATTGCCCTGGCCGCTCTCGACCACGCGCGCAAGCACTACTTCGACGTGTTGCTGGTCGACACCGCGGGCCGGCTGGCGATCGACGAAACGCTGATGGCCGAGATCGCCGAACTCCACACCGCGCTCAAGCCGGTCGAGACCCTCTTCGTGGTCGACGCCATGCAGGGCCAGGATGCGATCAACACCGCCAAGGCTTTCAAGGAGCGGCTGCCGCTGACCGGCATCGTCCTCACCAAGATGGACGGCGACTCGCGCGGCGGCGCGGCGCTGTCGGTGCGGCAGGTCACGGGCGCGCCGATCAAGTTTGCCGGCACCTCGGAAAAGATCGACGGCCTGGAGGTGTTCGACGCCCAGCGCCACGCCGGCCGCGTGCTGGGCATGGGTGACATCGTCGCCCTGGTCGAAGAGGTTCAAAAGGGCGTGGACATGGCGGCGGCGCAGAAGCTCGCCGACAAGGTCAAATCCGGTGACGCCTTCGACCTCAATGATTTTCTGGCGCAGATTTCGCAGATGAAAAAGATGGGCGGCCTGTCCAGCCTGATGGACAAACTGCCGACCCAGATGATGGGCAACGCCGCCAACCTGGGGCCGGCCGACATGGACCGCGCCGAGCGCGACGTGCGCCGCATGGAGGGCATCATCTGTTCAATGACCGTGCTGGAACGGCGCAAACCCGATTTGATCAAGGCCACCCGCAAGCGCCGTATCGCGGTCGGCTCGGGGGTCCAGGTTCAAGAGGTCAATCGCCTGCTCAAGCAGTTCGAGCAAATGCGCGACATGATGAAAAAAATGAAGGGAGGCGGCATGATGAAGATGATGAAACGCATGGGCGCCATGAAAGGCCTGGGCGGCCCGCGCTGATCCCCCGCCGCGCACAACCGCCACTGTGCCCTGGGCACAGCCGGCCAATGCCCTTCCTGACCTGGAGAAATCGTGATGAGCTCATCGGTGATCGTTGGATTGGCACTGGCCGTCGTGTTGGGGCTGGCGTGGTGGCTGATGCGCAAGCGCGCCAGCGAAGACTCGCGCGCGGCCGCCGCCGACCGGCTTGACACCCTGACCGCGTGGCCTCCGACGGCCACGCGTGTCATGACGTCCCATGAACGCCTGGCCTACAGCACGCTGCTGCGCGCTTTCCCCGACCACCTCATCCTCGCGCAGGTGCCGTTGTCGCGCTTCCTGCGCGTCCCGACCCGGCATTCGCACGCCGAATGGTTGCGACGCGTCGGTCAGTTGTGCGTCGACCTGGTGGTGTGCGACACCGCCAGTCAGCCACTGGCGGTGATCATCGTCGAAGCCCCCGGAGGCGCGCCGACCGAGCGGGCGAGGCTTCGGCATGAGCGCATGGTGCGGGTGCTCAGAGCCGCGGACATCCGCTGCTTTCTCTGGGTCGAGAATGCGCTCCCGTCGGTCGAGAGCGCCCGCGCCTCGGTCCTCGAACACCTGCCCGAGGCGGTGCGCGCCGGCGCCACGGCGCCCGCCCCTGTGGCGGCGGTCGTTGCGGCCGCAGCGCCAAGGAGCGCGCCCGCAGTCGAGGCCGTCACGGTCGACGCGACGCAGCGCGACAGCGGCGACGAGGCCTCGCCTGACGGGCGTGAACCGCCCCCGACCTGGTACGACGACATCCACACCAGCCCGGCACCGTTGTTGCCGACAAACCCGCCGGAGCAAGGTCGGCGCTGAACAACGGCACCGCAGGCGGCGCGCTGGCGATTCAGGCCAGCATGGCCGAGGCAAATTCACGCGCATCGAAGGTCTGAAGGTCTTCCAGCTTCTCGCCCACGCCGATGAAATAGACCGGCACCGGTCTCGGCCTCGATCGCGACCACAACGCCACCGCCGCGAGCACACCCCCTTTTGCGGTGCCGTCGAGCTTGGTGATGATCAAACCGGTGAGGCCGAGGGCCTCGTCGAACAACTGCACCTGGCTCAGCGCGTTCTGGCCGGTGTTTCCGTCCACGACCAGCAACACCTCGTGGGGCGCGCCGGGCATCGCTTTGCCGATGACGCGGTGAATCTTCTTCAGCTCTTCCATCAGGTGCAACTGGGTCGTCAGGCGCCCGGCCGTGTCGGCGATGACGACGTCGCAGCCCCGGGCCTTGCCCGCGACCACGGCGTCAAAGGTCACCGCCGCCGGATCGCCACCTTCCTGGCTGATGATCTCAACCTGGTTGCGTCCGGCCCACACCGCGAGCTGTTCGCGGGCTGCCGCGCGAAAGGTGTCTGCCGCCGCCAGCAGCACTTTTAGATGTGCATCGGCCAGGTGACGGGTGAGCTTGCCGATGCTGGTGGTCTTGCCGGCGCCGTTGACGCCCACCACCATCACCACCGTGGGTGCGTGTTCCCCCACCCGCAATGGTTTCTCCAGCGGCAACAACAGTGCCGCCAAAGCGTCGGCCAACAAGCCCTTCACGGCCGCGGGGTCGGTTGCC
>JAYSVE010000788.1:0-17945 GCA_043718725.1 Methylibium sp. | reverse complement strand
AGTGAAATTGAACCGGCAACCGAGGTCGCAGTCGAGCCGACTTCGGCCCCGGTGTCCCTGGAGTTTTCCAGTGTGGGCTTGGCCGAAAGCCTTCAGCGCGCGGTGGCCGACCAGGGCTACACGACGATGACGCCGATCCAGGCCAAAGCCATTCCGATCGTGCTGGCCGGGCGCGACGTCATGGGCGCCGCGCAGACCGGCACCGGCAAGACGGCGGCGTTTTCGCTGCCCTTGCTGCACAAGATGCTGCGCCACGAAAACAGCAGCATGTCGCCGGCCCGGCACCCGGTGCGCGCGCTGGTGATTGCGCCGACGCGCGAACTGGCGGACCAGGTGGCGGCCAACATCAAGGGCTACGCCCAGCATTCGAAATTGCGCGTGGCGGTGGTCTACGGCGGCATCGACATGAAGCCGCAGACCGCCGAACTGAAGGCCGGTGTCGAGGTGCTGGTGGCCACGCCGGGGCGCTTGCTGGACCATATCGAAGCCAAGAACTGTGTGCTCAATCAGGTCGAGTACGTGGTGCTCGACGAGGCTGACCGCATGCTCGATATCGGTTTCCTGCCCGACCTTCAGCGCATCCTGAGCTACCTGCCCAAGACGCGCCAGACCTTGCTGTTTTCAGCCACGTTCTCGCCCGAGATCAGACGGCTCGCCGAGAGCTACCTCCAGGAGCCGCTGATGGTTGAGGTGGCGCGGCCCAACGCGACGGCGACGAACGTGGAGCAGCGCTTTTTCAGCGTCGCCACGGACGACAAGCGCGCGGCGGTGTTGAAGCTGCTCAAGGAGCGCTCGATCACCCAGGCCTTGATCTTCGTCAATTCCAAGCTGGGTTGTGCGCGGTTGGCGCGGTCCTTCGAGCGTGACGGGCTGCGCACCAACGCGCTGCACGGCGACAAGTCGCAAGACGAGCGCTTGAAGGCGCTCGATGCGTTCAAGCGCAGCGAAGTCGATGTGCTGGTGGCAACGGACGTGGCGGCGCGCGGCCTGGACATCGTCGACCTGCCGGCGGTGTTCAACTTCGACGTTCCCTTCAACGCCGAGGATTACGTGCACCGCATCGGCCGCACTGGACGCGCCGGCGCATCCGGCCTGGCCTTCACGCTGGTGTCGCGCGACGATGCCCGACTGATCGGCGACATCGAAAAACTCCTCCACAAGAAGATCGAATTGGAGCCGCTGGAACTCGACGATGAGCGCCCGCGCAGGACCTTCGCCGAACGGCTGCGCAATGACGGCGACGAGGATCGGCCGGCGCGAACAGCGGCCGCGCCGCGAAGCCCCAGCCCGGCGCCGGCGCGTGCGTCCAGCGACCCGTTCTTCGACCAGCCTTACGAGCCCATTGCAGCGTCTGCCGAGCCATCGTGGGAGGCCAAGGCTTCCGCATCGGCGCGTTCGACATCGCCCAACATCAAGCCAAAAAAGAGAGTGGCGGCGCTGTTCGGCGCGCGCGTTCCCGAAGAAGTCGCGCCCTGAGCTTGTTCTTGGCGCCTCAGCCGGCCAGCAGGCAGAAGACCGCCGGCGTGTCCGTGGGCAATGAAGCCGGCCTGGATTTCCACGATGCCACGGTGTCGGCGCGGGTGAAACCACTCGGCAACGTCAAGCCGACGCTCACCGACAAGCGCGTGCCGGGCTGCAGGTGCGCCAGCAGCGCGCCAAGCAAGGCTTCGTTGCGGTAGGGCGTCTCGATCATCAACTGGGTTTGGCGTTGTCGCCTTGACAGCGCTTCCAGTTCACGAATGCGCACGCAGCGCTCGGTCGCCTCGACCGGCAGGTAGCCGACAAACGCAAAGCTCTGGCCGTTCAGCCCGCTGGCGGCCACGGCCAGCAGCAGCGAACTGGCACCGGGCAACGCGACCACCCTGATTGCAGCACGGTGCGCCGCCTGCACCAGTGCGGCGCCCGGGTCGGCCACGGCCGGCAAACCGGCCTCGGAGATCAAGCCCATGTCATGGCCTTGCAAGGCCGGCGCGAGCAAGGGCTGCAGGGATGCCGTAGGGCCTTGGGGCGTGCCCTTTTGCGGACGTGGCAGCTCGATGATGGACAGCGACTGCAGCGCCAGCGCCAGGGGCGCCACGGCATCGACGCGCTTGAGGAATGCGCGCGCCGACTTTGCATTTTCCGCCACCCAGTGGTTCAGCCGCGCGGCGACGCCGATCACCCCCAACGGCAGCAGTTCGCGCAGGTCCGGGGCCGGGTCCTTGCCGCCGAAATCCAGCGTGTTCGGGACGAGGTACAGCGCGCCGCTTTGTACTTCCTGAGGGTTGCCGCGCCGCGGCTGCGGACGACCCGGTGCCGGCTTCATGGTCGCGCGGCGCCGGCCAGCGGGTCGATGCCCGCCTGGCGCAGCAACGCGCAGGTGCGAATCAGGGGCAGGCCGATCAAGGCGGTCGGATCATCCGATTCAACGCTTTCGAGCAAGGCGATGCCCAGGGTCTCGACCTTGGCGCTGCCGGCGCAGTCGTAGGGTTTTTCGGTGCGCAGATAGTGCTCGATCTCGCGATCGGTCAGTTGGCGAAAGCTCACCCGGACCGGCGCCAAGGCACTGGCCGCAAAGCCACTGGCTGCGCAGACCACGGCCACCGCCGTCTGGAACACGACGCTGCGCCCGCGCATCGCGCGCAACTGCAAGGTCGCCGCCTCGTGCGTGCCCGGCTTGCCGATCAACAAGCCATCGAGGTCGGCCACCTGGTCGGAACCAATGACGACGGCCGTGGGGTACTGCGCCGAGACCGCCCGGGCCTTGGCCCACGCGAGCCGCTGTGCCAGCCCCGCCGGACGCTCATCGACCCGAGGCGTTTCGTCAACATCCGGAGAATGGACCTCGAACGGCAATTGAAGACGCAGGAGCAATTCGCGGCGGTAGCGCGATGTGGACGCCAGGATCAGTGCGGGGCCTTGAGGCATGCGCCGGATTGTCCCACCCTGCGTCGTACACTTTGCCGATGTCTGCGCGCGACTTTGACCCCCTTCGACTGGACGTCCGGGCATTTGCACAAGACGCCGCGCACCTTGAAGGCCGCTGGCCGTTGCATCAGTTCGAGCGCATCCGTGACGCCATTCATTCCGAGGTGAAAGACGTTGACGCCGACGAAGTGGCATGGCGTGCGCACGGTGAGATTCGTTCGAGCCGGGGCCAGCCCAATCAGCCCTGGTTGCATCTGCTCGCGACGGCTCGATTGAAGCTGGAATGCCAGCGTTGCCTGGATTCGGTCGACACGGCGCTGGCGATTGACCGCTGGTTCCTCTTTGTTTCGGGCGAGGAAGCCGCCGCGCAGACCGATGCCGACATTAACGAAGACGTGCTCGCATTGACCCGGGCGTTGAACTTGCGTGATCTGCTTGAAGACGAGTTGTTGCTGGCCTTGCCCCTGGTGCCGCGTCATGAGGTGTGCCCAGCACCACTGATGCGGGCTGACGACGTGGCGCAAGCGTCGCATGACCGCCTCAATCCGTTTGCCGCACTGACCGCGCTCAAGCGCGGTCGGCCCCAAAATTGAGCGCGCGGATGAGCCATGGCACATGAAGCCTCGCGTGCTAGAATCGCGGGCTTTCGACCGAGCGAAGTCCACATCGGGATTCGTGCCGGCATTGGCTCTTTGCGGAGCTTCAGGAGAACCCCATGGCCGTTCAACAAAACAAGAAGTCACCATCCAAGCGTGGCATGCACCGCGCGCACAATGCGCTCAACACGCCTGGTACGGGCATCGAGCCGACCACCGGCGAAGCCCATTTGCGCCACCACATCAGCCCCAACGGTTTCTACCGTGGGCGCAAGGTCCTGAAAACCAAAGCAGACGACTGAATCCGCGCTCGGATACGCGTGCAACGCCCAGCGCGACCCGGTCGCGTCGTTTGGCTGGCAAAACGTTCTAAGCGCCTGTCGGTCTGTGCCGCAAAGGCGCGGCCGGGTGCCGGTTTCGGACTGGCATTTGCCCAAGCGCACTGACATGACGCAAGCGTCCGAGTTGCCGGCCACGCCAGAAACCAACCCGACCCGGCCCAGCGTCATCAGGCTGGCAGTCGATTGCATGGGGGGGGACTTCGGGCCCTCGATCACCCTGCCGGCTTGCCGTGCGTTCCTGAACGCGCACCCCCAAACCGAGTTGATGCTGGTGGGCCGGGCCAAAGCCTTGGCTCCGGCGGCCGGCTGGCCCCGCTGCACGATCGTCGAGGCCAGCGAGGTCGTCGAAATGCACGACTCGCTCGAAGTTGCGTTGCGCCGCAAGAAGGATTCTTCAATGCGCATTGCCATCGGACTGGTCAAGCCCGATGCGGCGGGAGTCGCCGTGGCCCAGGCCTGTGTTTCGGCAGGCAACACCGGTGCGCTGATGGCAGTCTCCCGCTATGTGCTCAAGACGCTGGAGGGCATCGATCGACCGGCAATTGCCGCCGTGATGCCCAACCAGCTCGACGGCTACACGACCGTTCTTGATCTTGGCGCCAATGTCGATTGCACGCCCCAAGACCTGTTGCAGTTCGCGGTGATGGGCAGTGCGCTGGTCACCGCCGTCGACGGCAAGGACAACCCTTCGGTCGGTCTGCTCAATATCGGCGAAGAGGCGATCAAGGGAAACGAGACGATCAAGCGGGCGGCAGATCTGCTGCGAGCCACCGCGGCCGGCGGCCACTTGAATTTCCACGGCAACGTGGAAGGCAACGACATCTTCAAGGGCACCACCGATATCGTGGTCTGCGACGGCTTCGTCGGCAACGTCGCATTGAAGACGGCCGAGGGACTGGCCGCCATGCTGTCGAGCTTCATCAAGCAAGAGTTTTCCCGCAATCTGTTCACGCGACTGGCGGCGTTGGTGGCGATGCCGGTTCTCAACCATTTCAAGAAGCGCGTCGACCACCGTCGCTACAGTGGCGGCGCGCTGTTGGGCCTGCGCGGGTTGGTGTTCAAGGCGCATGGGTCCTCGGATGCCTATGCCTTCGAGCAAGCGCTCGGTCGGGCTTATGATGCCGCCCGAAACGGCCTGCTCGAACGGGTCCATGACAAGATTGTCGAAACCCTGGGAGCGATGCCGGCTGCGTCCGGCCGGCCTGACCAAGCCGATGCCCACTCGTCCCTCACAGCATGATGAACGACGCTTGCCTTCAACACTGTGCGGTCCGCGGCATGCAGCGCCCCCTGCTCGGCGAGATGGCGCGCGGTCGCTTTGGTTGGGCCACGGGATCGGAATTCGAATCCAGGCGCCGATCGATTCAGGGATGGTCGCGGTGAATCGCTTTTCCCGAATCACAGGCACCGGCAGTTTCTTGCCACCGAATCGCGTCAGCAATGACCAACTCGCCGCGCAGCTTGCCAAGTCCGGCATCGAGACTTCGGACAAATGGATCGTCGAGCGCAGCGGCATCCGGGCGCGCCACTTTGCCGAAGCCGGCGTGGTCTGCAGTGACCTTGCATTGGCTGCGGCGCAGTCGGCGCTGAATGCGGCCGATTGCGATGCCGCCAGCATCGACTTGATCATCGTCGCGACGTCGACCCCGGACATGATTTTTCCGTCGACGGCCTGCATCCTTCAGCAAAAACTCGGCGTGCATGGCTGTGCCGCGTTTGACGTCCAGGCGGTGTGCTCGGGCTTTGTCTATGCGCTCACGGTGGCGGATTCGATGATTCGCACTGGCGTTGCCAGCAAGGCACTGGTGGTCGGCGCCGAGGTGTTCTCGCGAATTCTCGACTTCAAGGATCGAACCACCTGCGTGCTGTTTGGCGACGGCGCCGGTGCGGTGGTTCTGGAAGGCAGCGACATCGCCGGCATCCTGGCGAGCGAACTTCATGCGGACGGCCGCCATGCCAACCTCCTTTGTACGCCAGGCACGATTTCCGGCGGGAAGGTGCTCGGGAACCCGATGTTGACCATGGACGGGCCGGCGGTGTTCAAGCTGGCAGTGGGCGTGCTGGAAAGCGTTGCTCGCGGCGTGCTGACCAAAGCAGGACGAACCGAGGCCGACATTGACTGGTTCATCCCGCACCAAGCCAACATTCGCATCATGCAGAGTACCGCCAAGAAGTTGAAGCTCGACATTGACCGAATGATCGTCACGGTCGACGAACATGGCAACACCTCCGCGGCGTCAATTCCATTGGCGCTGGACGAATCGGTGCGCTGCGGCAAGGTCAAGCCCGGCGATACCGTTTTGCTCGAAGGTGTGGGCGGAGGCTTCACCTGGGGCGCGGTGCTGTTCGACCTTTGAACGCACTTCGGTGTCCACCATTGAGAAAGCCGCGCCGATGACCGAATTCGCCTTCGTTTTCCCCGGACAAGGATCCCAGAGCGTCGGCATGCTCGATGCCTGGGGCGATGACGCTGCTGTGCGCCAAACGCTGCAGGAAGCCTCCGAGGCGTTGGGCGAGGACGTTGCCCGCCTGATTCATGAAGGCCCGAAGGAGCAACTCGACCTGACCACCAATACGCAGCCGATGATGCTCGCCGCCGGCATGGCCTGTTATCGGGCCTGGGTGGCACGCACCTCCCGCACACCGGACCTGTTGGCCGGGCATTCGCTCGGTGAATACACGGCCCTGGTCGCGGCCGGTTCGCTGAGCCTGTTCGATGGGCTGCGCCTGGTCCGCTTTCGTGCCCAGGCCATGCAAGACGCCGTGCCCGTGGGCATGGGTGCGATGGCCGCAATCCTGGGCCTTGACGCCGAAGTGGTTCGGCGCGGCTGCGTCGAAGCGGCGGCGGGCTCAGGCGAGGTCGTGGCCGCCGCCAACTTCAACGATCCGAAACAGACCGTGATCGCCGGCACTCGCGCGGGCGTCGACAGGGCCTGCGAACTTCTCAAGTCCATGGGTGCCAAGCGCGCCTTGCCGCTGGCAGTCTCCGCGCCATTCCATTCCAGCCTGATGAAGCCGGCGGCTGAACGCCTGAAAGAGCGGCTTGCCGCGACGGTGTTTGCGCCGCCGCAGATTCCTGTGCTGAACAACATCGACGTGACGGTTCAGTGCGAGCCTGCGGCGATTCGCGACGCACTCTATCGCCAGGCGTTCGGGCCGGTTCGCTGGGTCGAGTTGGTGCTGGCGATTCGCGCCCGCGGAGTCAGCCGCATCATCGAGTGCGGGCCTGGCAAGACGCTGGCCGGCATGATCAGGCGAATCGACGCGCAGGCGGTGGCCGGCAATGTCATGGACCCCGCGACGCTGAACAGCACCCAGGAGTTGTTGGCATGAGTGGCGCGTCAGGGCTGGCGGGCCAGGTGGCATTGGTGACGGGTGCATCGCGTGGCATCGGGAGGGCCATTGCACTGGCCCTGGCCGAGCAGGGCATGCGCGTGACCGGCACTGCCACGTCGGCGGCCGGGGCAGAAGGCATTGGTGCCGCGCTGGCCGCGTTTTCGCACTGCCAAGGGATCTGCCTGGACGTGACTGACGGCGCCGGCGTGGACGCCGCAGTCGAGGCCATCGTGCAGGCGCACGGCGGCCTTCACGTGCTCGTCAACAACGCCGGCATCACACGGGACATGTTGTCGATGCGCATGAAAGACGAAGATTGGGATGCCGTGTTGAACACCAATCTGAAAGCGGTGTTCCGCCTCAGTCGCGCCGTGACGCGCACGATGATGAAGCAACGCCATGGCCGAATCATCAACATCACGTCGGTCGTGGGCGCCTCCGGCAACGCCGGCCAGGCCAATTACGCGGCGGCCAAGGCCGGCGTGGCGGGCCTGACGCGCTCATTGGCACGCGAGCTCGGGAGTCGTGGCATCACGGTCAACTGCATCGCACCGGGCTTCATAGAAACCGACATGACAAAGACGCTGACATCGGCGCAGACCTCGGCGCTGCTGGCCCAGATTCCGTTGGGCAGACTGGGCCAGGCGAGCGAGATTGCACACGCGGTCACTTTTCTGGCCTCTCCAAGCGCCGGATACATCACCGGCACGGAACTGCATGTCAACGGCGGCATGTTCATGCATTGAGTCCAATCGGTCGTCAATATCGCCCCTGATCAGTTCGACTGGAACCGCTTTCAAAGGTGCACAGCACGACGCTGGACGCCATCCGCCAAGCCTTAGAATCCCGGGCTTATTACCTACAAACACTCCTGGAGGAGTCATGAGCGATATCGAAGCACGTGTCAAGAAAATCATCGCCGAACAGCTTGGCGTGCCGGAGGCTGACGTCGTGAACGTCAAAGCCTTCGTTGCCGATCTCGGCGCAGATTCGCTTGACACCGTGGAACTGGTGATGGCACTCGAGGACGAATTCGGCATCGAGATTCCCGACGAAGAGGCCGAGAAAATCACCACTGTGCAGTTGGCCATCGACTACGCGGTAAAGCATCAGAAGGCCGCCTGATCGGGTGACGGAGCAGTCCTTGCTCACGCCAGAATTCACATGACCCGCAGACGAGTTGTTGTCACCGGACTTGGTTTGATCAGCCCGGTCGGTAACGACGTGGCCGAGGCTTGGACAAACATCATTGCAGGGCGCTCTGGCATTGCCAACATCACCAAATTCGATGCGACGAACTTCGCGTGCAGGTTCGCGGGCGAAGTCAAAGACTTCAAGGTCGAGGACTATTTCCCGGCCAAGGATGCTCGGCACATGGATACCTTCATCCATTACGGCCTGGCCGCGTCCATTCAGGCCGTGCGCGATGCGTGCCTTCCCACCAACGACATGTTAAGTGAGGAGCAGGCGGAGCGGATCGGCTGCCTTGTCGGTTCGGGCATCGGTGGTTTGCCGCTGATCGAGGAAACCCACGCTGAATTCGTCGCCCGTGGCGCACGGCGCATCTCGCCGTTTTTTGTGCCCGCCTCGATCATCAACATGATCTCCGGCCACGTCTCGATCACGTTCGGGTTTCAAGGCCCCAACCTGGCGATCGTGACCGCCTGCACCACCGGACTGCACTGCATTGGGCAAGCCGGCAGGATGATCGAATACGGCGACGCCGATGTGATGATTGCCGGTGGCGCGGAGTCGTGCGTTTCACCGCTGGGCATCGGTGGATTTGCCGCGGCCCGCGCATTGTCCACTCGCAACGACGACCCACAGTCCGCCTCGCGCCCCTGGGACCGGGACCGCGACGGATTCGTGCTCGGCGAGGGCGCCGGTGTGATGGTCCTTGAAGAGTATGAACATGCCAGGCGTCGCGGCGCCAGGGTCTACGCCGAGCTCATCGGCTTCGGCATGGGCGCGGACGCGTTTCACATGACAGCACCCAACGTCGACGGCCCCAAGCGTGCGATGAAAGCGGCACTGCGAAACGCCGGGATCAACGCCGACCAGGTGCACTATCTCAATGCCCACGGCACGTCGACGCCTTTGGGTGACCTGAACGAGACGAATGCCGTGAAGCTGGCCTTTGGGGATCACGCGAAACGTCTGGTCGTCAATTCGACCAAGTCCATGACCGGGCATTTGCTCGGTGGGGCTGGCGGCATCGAATCCGTCTTCACCGCACTCGCGGTGCACCACCAGGTGTCCCCGCCGACCACGAACATCTTCAATCAGGATCCGGCCTGCGATCTTGACTACTGCGCAAATACTGCGCGGCCGATGCGGATCGACTTCGCCGTGAAGAACAACTTCGGCTTTGGTGGGACCAATGGCACGCTGGTCTTCAAGCGAATTTGAGGCCGAAGGCTTCTCGCGCCGATGCGCGCCTCACCCGCTTGCCAGTTCACATTGAAGCGCTCCGGCGCTTGGTGTCGTTTGATCGCGGCGCTCAGCGCCTGTGTCGTCGTGGCACTGGTGTTTTGGTGCGTCTGGCCAAGCGACGGCCTGAGCGCCTGGCGCACCGGTGCGGCCGCATTGGCGGCAGTGGCCGTATTTGGCTTGAACGTCTCGTTGACGCGGATGTCGACGGTGAGTTTGCGCTGGGACGGTCAACGCTGGCAATTGGGGCCGAGCGCGTCGACGGATCACGAATCCGTCATGGGTGAGTTGTCCGTTCCGCTGGACCTGGGCAATTGGATGCTGTTGCGGTTTCAGGCCGATGTTGCGAAGCGCCGCTCCAAGGTGACCTGGTTGCCCGTGCAGCGGGCCGGATTTGAAGCGCAATGGCATGCGCTGCGCTGTGCGGTATATTCGCCGCGGCCCGAACCCGATGCGGCCCCAGCAGCGCCACGCTGAATGAATGCTCCGGACGCCGATGCCCCGTTGATAGAGCGGGTTAAACAGGGTGACGTCAAGGCGTTCGAGATGCTGGTGGTCAAGTATCAGCGCCGCATTGAAAGACTGATCGGACGCATGGTGCGTGATGTGGATCTTGTGCCGGATATCGCTCAGGAAACCTTTATTCGGGCTTACCGGGCCATTCCCCGTTTCAGAGGGGAAAGTGCGTTCTACACTTGGTTGTATCGCATCGCGGTCAACACCGCAAAGAAGGCGTTGATGGAACTCAAGCGCGATCCGCTGATTTCCGAATCCGCACTGGCCTCACGCGAAGATGACGACGAAACCTCCAGGGTAGAGAACGAACTTGCCGATGGTGAGACGCCGGACGCGGTTTTGGCCAGCAAACAAATCGCCGCGGCGGTGAACTCCGCGATCGAATCCTTGTCTGAAGACCTTCGGCAGGCGATCACGTTGCGCGAAATCGAAGGGCTCAGCTACGAAGAGATCGCCGAGTTGATGAACTGCCCTATCGGTACCGTGCGGTCGCGCATTTTTCGCGCCCGCGAGGCAATTGCGCTGCGCCTGCGCCCGCTGGTGGACACACGTTCCGGAGCGCGTTGGTGAAGATCATCGAACGGTCGAATTTTGATCTGGAGTGAATCATGGCAACGGGGTCTTGTAACGAGGTCGCAGTGGCGCAAGAGTTGTCCGCGCTCGTCGATGGCGAACTGAACGAAGGCGCCTTGGCCGCAGTCTGCGCGCATTGGCGGTCCGACGCATCATCGCGCGCCACATGGCACGTCTACCAGTTGATCGGTGATGTCCTGCGCTCGGAAGACCTTGCCTCCGACGCCGCCCGCGATGCGGCGTTCCTCGACGCGCTTCGCGCCCGCATGGCATCGGAGCCCGTGATTCTGGCGCCACAGGTTGACGCGAGACCCGCCGTGGCCAGCGGTTTCGCGCGGCGCTCTTGGATCGCGCCGTCGGCCATTGCAGCCGGCTTCGTGGCGGTCGCGGGGGTGTTGGTGATCATGCGCGGCCCGGCTTCGTTGAAAGACGAGCTGCCCGGCGCCAGCGTGGCTGGCGTTTCGATCCAAAATGCTGCTCCGGTTGGCGTCACTACTCTGGTCCCGTCAGCCCTGCCTTCGATTGAGAATCGGTCTTTCGTGGCGAATGGAAAATTCATCCGCGATGCCGGTCTGGACCGATACCTTGCCGCGCACAAACACTTTGCCGGCAGCGCTGCCTTGGGTGTGCCGTCGACATTCTTGCGTGGTGCCACGCTGGATGCGCCCGGTCGATAAAATCTTGAATCCTGCATTCATGATCCGGCGCGGGGTCTGGCCGCTTCTGTTGGTGGGCGCCTCGTGCGTCCTGTCCTCGGTGACGTCTGCACAAACCGGTGGTGGCGATGCGGCTGCTTCGCCGCAACAGATTCGGGCCTGGCTGACACGGATCCATGAAGCGGCCAACACGCGGAATTTTCAGGGTACTTTTGTCGTCACTGGGGGCGGCGCGGTCGCAAGTGCGCGCATCGCCCATTTTTGGGAAGGCTCCAGTCAGTTCGAGCGCATTGAATCGTTGGACGGGCAGGCACGGCATGTGTTGCGCCACAACGACCTCGTGCAGACGGTCTGGCCGGGCAAGCGGGTTGTGATGATCGAGCTGCGTGACCGTCTCTCGTCATTCCCCGCGCTGTTTCAGGCCGGTGACGATCGAATCAACGATTTCTACGACGTCCATCGTCAAGAGGCTGATCGTGTTGCCGGACACGAGGCCAACGTTTTGTGGGTGAAACCCAAAGACGCCCATCGTTACGGGTACCGGCTTTGGTCAGAAAAGGGTTCGGGCTTGCTGCTGCGCGCAGACGTGTTGGGCGAGAAGGACGAGGTGCTTGAGACCTCTGCCTTTTCGGACGTCGTGATTGGCGTGAAGGCACAACCGGACATGATTCTGCACGCCATGAAGAAGCGGGAGGGCTATCGTGTCATTCGCCCTGTGCTGGCCCCCACCAGTCTGGAGACCGAGGGGTGGTCGCTGCGGGAAGGGGCGCCGGGGTTTCGACAGGTGAGTTGCGTCAAGCGTCCCTTGGACAACTTTGCAGCCGAAAAGGACGCGGGAACGAACCCCATGCTCCAGGCCATCTACTCGGACGGGCTCACCCACGTGTCGGTGTTTGTCGAGCCGTTCAATCCGAATCAACACACGCGTGCGATTGTCGCGTCAGTGGGTGCTACGCAAACGCTCATGCAAAGGCACAACGAGTGGTGGATCACCGTGGTGGGCGATGTGCCGTCGGCGACGTTGCGCAAGTTCGCCAATGGGTTGGAGCGCAAACGATAGGATGGTGGGCTTGACGGCGACCTCGGTGGCAACGCCACGGTCGGATTGCCGCCCGGTCTGGGGATACCCCGGTTTTTCACGTGAGGCTATGGATATTCAAATGCACTTCTATTCGCCGAAGATTTGCCTGTCCCGGCTCGCTTGCCGGACCATTCTGATGCTCGGCGTGGCGGTCGGCGCGGTGTTGTCAGCGGTACCCGCTCGCGCGCAGGGCTTGCCCGACTTCACCGAGTTGGTCGACAAGGTCGGACCGGCAGTGGTCAACATTCGCACCACCGAACGTGCGCGCACCTCGGCGCGTGGCGGCGCGGGCCCGGAAATGGACGAAGACATGCTGGAATTCTTCCGGCGTTTCGGCCTGCCGATCCCGAATCAACCCTCGCCCCGGACACCCCGATCCGCTCCGGACGGCGAACCTCAACAGCGCGGCGTAGGCTCCGGATTCGTGATGAGCGCCGACGGCTACGTGATGACGAACGCACACGTGGTCGACGGGGCTGAGGAAGTCTTCGTCACACTCATCGACAAGCGTGAGTTCAAGGCCAAGGTCATCGGCGCCGACCGCCGCTCCGACGTGGCGCTTGTCAAGATCGAGGCGACGGGTCTCACCTCGGTTCGCATCGGTGACGTCAACCGCCTCAAGGTGGGTGAATGGGTGATTGCCATCGGGTCGCCGTTCGGACTGGAGAACACGGTCACCGCCGGAATCGTCAGTGCGAAATCGCGCGACACGGGCGAGTTTTTGCCCTTGATCCAGACCGATGTCGCCATCAATCCTGGCAACTCCGGCGGGCCGCTGATCAACATGCGCGGCGAGGTGGTCGGTATCAATTCGCAGATCTACAGCCGCTCCGGCGGGTATCAAGGCATTTCATTTGCCATTCCCATCGACGAAGCGCGCAGTGTGTCGGATCAGTTGCGTACCAGCGGCAGAGTTGTTCGCGGGCGAATTGCGGTGGCCATTGACCAGGTGACCAAGGAAGTCGCCGAATCCATCGGGTTGGGCAAGCCCATGGGTGCATTGGTCCGCAGCGTGGTGCCTGGAGGGCCTGCGGAAAAGGCGGGCGTCGAGGCAGGCGACATCATCATCAAGTTCGATGGACGTGTGATCGAAAAGTCCGGCGACCTTCCGCGCTTTGTCGGCGGAGTAAAGCCCGGCACCAAAGCGAGTCTCCAGGTTTTCCGACGCGGCGCCTACCGCGACATGTCGGTGACCGTTGCCGAGGTCGAGCCCGAGGTCGCAAAGCGCACCGCCGAGCGTGAAGTCAAGCCGCCGGCAGGCGCTGAGACGCTGGGCATTGCCATCGCTGACCTGACGGATGCTCAAAAGCGTGAACTGAAGTTGAAGAATGGTGTGCGTGTGGAGTCGGCCGAGGGCGCTGCGGCGCGTGCGGGCATTCGCGAGGGTGATGTGATCCTGTCGATCGACAACGTCGAGATCACCAGCGCAAAACAGTTCGAATCGGTCGTCACCAAGCTCGACAAGTCGCGCACTGTCACGGCGTTGGTTCGACGCGGGGACAACGTTAACTTCGTCATCGTCAAGCCGGTTCGCTGAATGCGTGTTCGACTGCTGATTCACGGTCGGGCAATCTGTCAACGGCAAGAACGCGTCATCCGACAAGCTGGGTGGGTCTTTCCACGAAGTGAGATTCAGACATTCAATGCCGACCATCGATCAGGCTTGCGCTTCCATGTTTGGCTGACGATGATGATTTAATGTGGGCGCTCACGTAATATGCCCCAGCTCGATTCTGATCATTGAACGATACAATGCAGCGGTGTTTCGGGTTGTTTGAGCCTATTTTTGACCTTGAACTGGCATCACTAAACTGTCCCCAAGCCGTCCACAGCCATTTGTTGATAAGCTGTGTATAAGTTTCCGTGTTGGCAGTCCGCAACGACGAGAAATCAAGCAACGGCGCGGTTTTCAGCGGGGTCCTTGTGGCTACAATGAAGGCCCAACAAGCAGTTGCCATACGTTTTGTTGGAAGGCACGTCGGTCACTCGGCGTGCCTTTTTTTTGTTCTTTAACCGGGCCTTCTGCCCCTTCCAACGCTTCGCGTTCAGGCCTCTGACCCAACGGCAACGCCGTCAGGGCTTGCAAGCGAATCGACCGCATCTCGAGTCATGGACCACATCCGAAATTTCTCCATCATTGCGCACATCGACCATGGCAAGTCGACGCTGGCGGACCGCCTCATTCAACGCTGTGGGGGCTTGAGCGACCGCGAGATGGAGGCGCAGGTGCTCGATTCGATGGACATCGAACGCGAGCGTGGCATCACGATCAAGGCGCAGACTGCGGCGCTGCAGTACACCGCGCGCGACGGCAAGGTCTACAACCTGAATCTGATTGACACGCCGGGCCATGTCGACTTCTCCTACGAAGTGAGCCGGTCCTTGTCCGCTTGCGAAGGAGCTCTCCTGGTCGTGGACGCCAGCCAAGGCGTCGAGGCGCAGACGGTGGCCAACTGCTACACCGCGCTGGACCTGGGTGTGGAAGTGGTGCCGGTGCTCAACAAGATGGACTTGCCCCAAGCCGACCCGCAGCGGGCGCGGGAGGAGATCGAGGACGTGATCGGCATTGACGCCGATCACGCCATTCCATGCAGCGCCAAGACGGGCGAGGGCATCGACGACATTCTTGAGGCGGTCATCACTCGCATGCCCGCGCCGCGTGGCAAGGCCGAAGCCCCGCTGCGGGCAATGATCATCGACTCGTGGTTCGACAACTACGTCGGCGTGGTGATGCTGGTTCGAGTGGTCGATGGCACGCTGCGGCGCGGCGAGCGCATCCGCATGATGGCCAGTGACGCGTGCTATGGCGCCGACCAACTCGGCGTCTTCACGCCCAAGTCGCTCCCGCGCGAGCAGTTGTCGGCCGGAGAGGTGGGATTTGTCATCGCGGGCATCCGTGAGCTGCAGGCAGCAAAGGTCGGCGATACCGTCACGCTGGAAAAGAAGCTGCCCAACAACCTGGGCCCGGCCAGCGCGGCGCTTCCCGGTTTCAAGGAGATCCAGCCCCAGGTGTTTGCCGGCCTGTACCCGTCTGAGGCCAGCGAGTATGAGCAATTGCGCGATGCCCTCGAAAAACTCAAGCTGAACGATTCATCGCTGCGCTATGAGCCCGAGGTCAGCCAGGCGCTGGGCTTTGGCTTTCGCTGTGGCTTCCTGGGCCTGCTGCACATGGAAATCGTGCAGGAGCGCCTGGAGCGCGAGTTTGACCAAGACCTGATCACCACCGCACCCAGCGTGGTCTACGAGGTCGAGCTCGGCAACAAGGAAGTAATCCAGATCGAGAACCCTTCGAAGATGCCCGACCTCGGGCGCATCAACGAGATTCGCGAGCCCATCGTCACGGTTCATCTCTACATGCCGCAAGACTATGTCGGTCCGGTGATGACTTTGGCCAACCTGAAGCGCGGCAACCAGATCAACATGGCCTACCACGGCCGCCAGGTGATGCTCACCTACGAAATGCCCCTGGCGGAAATCGTGCTGGACTTCTTCGACAAACTCAAGAGCGTGTCGCGTGGCTATGCCTCGATGGACTATGTGTTCAAGGAATACCGGGCCGCCGACGTCGTCAAGGTCGACATTTTGCTCAACGGCGACAGGGTCGATGCCCTGTCCATCATCGTGCACCGTGTGCAGAGCCAGTTCCGCGCGAGGGCGGTTGTGGCCAAGATGCGCGAGATCATTTCGCGCCAGCAGTACGATGTCGCCATCCAGGCGGCCATCGGCGCCAATATCATCGCGCGTGAGACAATCAAGGCGCTGCGAAAGAACGTGATCGCCAAGTGTTATGGCGGCGATATTTCCCGCAAGCGCAAGCTTCTGGACAAACAAAAGGCCGGCAAAAAACGCATGAAGCAAATCGGCTCGGTCGAGGTGCCGCAGGAAGCGTTTCTGGCCATCCTGCAGGTGGACGATTGATGGGCTCACTGACCGCACTGCTTTATGGTTGCCTCCTTGTCTTCGGAGCCGGCTGGTACCTCGGGAAGTGGACCGGCAACTTTTCGTTGCTCCTATTCATCCTGACACTCGTCACGATGATTTATTGGTTGGCCGAGCGGTTTCACTTCGCGCCGAGCCGCGCGCGGGCCGCCAGTGCACTCGAGCAGCAAGACCTCGCGCGCCGGCAGCAACTGGCCAGCCAGGGCATCGCCAAGGTTGACGGCGACATCGCTCAGGCCCGTGAACAACTGATGATGCAGCCTTGGTGGCTCGACTGGACGGCTGGTCTTTTCCCGGTGATCCTCGCGGTGTTCTTGTTGCGCTCCTTTCTGTTCGAACCGTTCAAGATTCCCAGCGGTTCAATGATCCCGACGCTGCTGGTGGGCGACCTGATCCTCGTGAACAAGTTTCACTACGGCATTCGACTGCCAGTCGTCAACAAGAAGATCGTTGCCAACAACGATCCACAACGGGGCGACGTGATGGTGTTCCGCTATCCCAAGGACACCAGCATCGACTACATCAAGCGGGTGGTCGGCCTGCCTGGGGATGAAGTCTCGTTTCGCGCCCAGCAGCTCTACATCAACGGCAAGGCCGTTCCCGAGGAGCAAAAGCCGCCGCCCGGTTTCTATGACGAGGACTCGCGCCGCTATTTCGCCGAGTTCTCGGAAAAGCTGGGCGAGCGGGAGCACTCCATCCTCGTCAATCCGCAAACCCAGCCGTACTACGGCCCGGACGACAAAATTAGCTTTCCGTTTCGTGAGAACTGCCGATACAGTGCCGAAGGGGTCACTTGCAAAGTGCCCCCGGGGCACTATTTCATGATGGGTGACAACCGCGACAACTCGCAGGACTCTCGTTTCTGGGGATTTGTGCCCGATGAAAACATCGTGGGGAGGGCCTTCTTCGTATGGATGAACTTCGGCAACGTCAAGCGAATCGGCTCCTTCCACTGAACTTCTATCTGTCCGGGCCGACAGAAATATTGAAGGAGCCTTCAGCATGATCGGCGAGCATCACGCCACGAACCGCCAGCGCGGCATCACTATGTTCGGGTTGTTGTTCTGGGCCATTGTCATAGGCATTGCGGCACTCGTGGGCATGCGCGTTGTGCCGACCACACTCGAATACTTCACGATCGTGAAGGCCGTCAAGCGCATTTCCGCTGAAGAGGCGGGGACCGTTCCACAGATCCGCACGGCGTTCGACAAGCAGCGGGGAATCGATCTCATCACCTCGATCACCGGCAAGGACCTGGACATCACGAAAGAAAACGAGAAGCTCGTCATCAACTTTGCCTATGACAAGGAAATCGAGTTGATGAAGCCGGTTTTCCTGCTGATCAAGTACGAAGGCAGTTCCAGGGCAGGGCGTTCGAACTGAACCCCACTGCGCGCCGGGATTTCTTGCTCATGGACGACCGCCTTGCAGCCCTGCAGCAGCGTGCCGGATATCGCTTTGCCGACGTGAACTTGCTGACGCAGGCGCTCACCCACCGCAGTCACGGCACCGACCACAACGAGCGGCTTGAGTTTCTTGGCGACGCGGTTCTCAGCCTGGCGGTATCGAG
>JAYSVE010000787.1:0-3080 GCA_043718725.1 Methylibium sp. | reverse complement strand
GCCGCCGCAGTCGAACTACCGCCGCACCCCGCCTTTGAGGGCTTCGGTGAGCCTGTTGAAGGCCTCCATGTCGTTGCTGGCCAGCAGGCCCGCCTGCTCGGGCCAGGTCTCCGGTCGCGCGAGCGTGAACCTCGGACCCGCGGCCTCGAGGATGCGTGCCAGCGCCTTGGGCTCGGCGACGGCCACGGAGCCGAAGGTCAGGTAGCCGGCGGCGTTCAGAAGCTGCTCGATCTTCGGGCCGATGCCTTCGATGACCTTCAGGTCGTCGCGCATGCCTGGCGTGGCCGCGCTCAGTCGCGCCGGCACGGGTGTCGGCGCAGCGACAGTGACGACTCTCTCCACCTCGACAATCTTCTCGATCACCTTGGCCGGTGCATTGCGCAATTCTTCGAGTCGGCGCGACAGCGCTTCGATCTGACCATCCTTGCCCGCGACCAGCCGCTCCGCCGTTTCGTAGCGGCGTCGCCAGCCGGCCAGTTCACCCTCCAGAGTCCCCACGCGCGACATCGATTCGGCCGACAAGCGCGTGATGTCATCGTCGCGGCGTCTCACCTCGACAACGTGATTCTGATTCGCGGCACGAAGCTGGTCCTGCAGCGGCTGCAGTTCAAGAATTCGGTTTCGCAGGCGAACGAGTTCCTCCTCGGCTTTGGAATACTTGCCCTGCCAGGGTTCGAGTTCGGCAAGGCGTGGGCGCAACCTCGCCAGCTCGCCCTCGGCCAGGCTGAACCTTGTTTGCCAGGGTTCGAGCGCGCTGACGCGGGTGCGCAGGCGGCCGAGCTCCGCCTCGGCCTGGGTGAACCTGGCCTGCCAGGGTTCCAGCGCGCTGACACGCGTGCGCAGGCGGCCGAGCTCCTCGTCGGCCTGGGTGAACTTGGCCTGCCAGGGTTCGAGCGCGGTGACCCGGGTGCGCAGGCGGACGAGCTCCTCGTCGGCCTGGGTGAACTTGGCTTTCCAGGGTTCCAACTCGGCGATGCGCGGGCGCAGCTTGTTCAACTCGGCCTCGGCCTGGGTGAACTTGCCCTGCCAGGGTTCGAGCGCGGTGACGCGGGTGCGCATGCGACCAAGCTCCTCGTTGGCCTGGGTGAACTTGGCTTTCCAGGGCTCCAGCTCGGCGATGCGCGGGCGCAACTGTCCCAGTTCGGTGTCGGCGGCCTTGAACTTGCCTTGCCACGGCTCCAGCTCGGCGACCCGAGGGCGCAGCTTGCCCAGTTCGGCATCGGCCTGCGTGAACTTCAACTTCCACGGCTCGAGCTCGGTGACGCGCGAACGCAGTTGGAGCAGTTCGGTGTCGGCCGCCTTGAACTTGCCCTGCCAGGGTGCCAGGTCGGCAACCCGGGCCTGAAGCGTTGCCAATTCGGTATCGCGTTGCTTGACTTGATCGGACAGGCGTGCCATGTCCGCCGTGATGGCGCTCAGTGCGGTTTCGCGTTCGACCAGCGAGCGCTTCGCGGCCTGCAGCTCGGCTTCGGTACTCGCGAGTTTCGCGGGCAGCGGGTCGAGGGCGTGCAGGCGTTTTTCCAGTGCGGCCAGGGCATCGTCCTTCGAACGCAAAGAGTGCTGGCTGGCCTCCAGGCTGGCGCTCAAATCCTTCGCCTTCGATTCAAACATCGCCAGGCCCGCGACCTTGGCCACCAGCGACGCAATCTCGGAGCCGTGGCTCTTGCGGACTTCGCCGTGGGACTGGTCCAGCGCCGCCAGCTTGCTGCCGTGCTCGCTCAACAAGCCGGCGCGTTCGACGTCCCACGCCTTGCGCGACTGCGCCAGTTCGGCAGCTGCCTTGGCGCTTGCGGCGTTGCCGGCCTCGGCCCTGGCGCGCGTCTCGGCCAGCGCGCTCTGGGCTGCCTGGAGTTGCTTGGTCAGGCCGGCGATCGATTCGTCACGCTGCTCCAAGGTCTTGAGCGCCGTGACCCGGGCCAGATCGAACCCCGCCGCCTTGGCTTCATGCGACGCCAGTTGCAGGCGCAACGGCTCCATTTCGGCGAGCTTGCTGGCTTCGAGGTCGACCAGGCGCCGTTGTCCGCCGGCCAGATCGACCTCCAGCGTCTGCAGCGCGGCAATTTTTGCCTGCACGTCGGTGCGCAGCCGCGTTGACTCGTTGCGGGCCAGCGCCAATTGCGCGGCACTGTCCCCGTCCGCCTGCGCTGTCCAGGCGCGGCGCAAAAAGTATCCACATGCCAGGCTCCACAGGCCGGCGACGAGCAAGCACAACCAGGATGCACCCAAAAGCTGGTCCATTATTTGTTCTCCTTGATGGCGAAGGCGATGCGTCGATTGCGGGCCCGGCCGTCCGCCGTGCTGTTGTCGGCCACGGGCATGGACGAGCCATGGCCTATGGCCGTGATGCGGTCCGCGACCACGGCCTGCTGCTTGACCAGCTGGGCCTTGACCGCATCGGCGCGCGCCTGGCTGAGGGCGTTGTTGACGCCGTCGTTGCCCGTCGAATCGGTGTGGCCCTGGACTTCGAAATTGAGCGACGGGTTGGCCTTGAGCACCGGGCCGATCTCGGCCAGCGTGGCCATGCCGGCACTGGTCAACACGGCGCTGGCGGGGCGGAATTCGACCCGCTTGGACTGCAGGACTTCGTCGATCCTGGACGTCGCCACTTGCACGGCCGAAGGGGCCACCGGCGCGGCGACTGCCACCGGCGCCGGCGCAGGCGCGGGGCGGGGCGGCGAAGCGGCAACGATGCTGGGTGCGGTCACGGCCGCGGGGGCGATGGCCACCGCCGCGATCGGTGGCATGGCGGTCTGCAGGCCGCCGCAAAGCCACGCGATCAGCGCCAAACCCAACAGCCAAACCAGCAAGATGAGAAGTTTTTTCATGAATGCCTTCCAGGGGTGAGGAATGTCTCCGGCGGAATTGTTGGAGAAGACTTTTGCCGGGTCACGAGGGCAAAGACGCGCCCGGTTACAGTCACCACGAAAAAATGGGCTTGTGTGGTTTCAGGGTCGATGGGGCGTGATTTTTTGCGCAGGTTTTCGGTCACAGGCCGCTGTTCAACTCCGGAGTGTTTCAATGGCCATTGCCAACCTGCTCACGCTGATCGACGACATCGCATCGGTGCTCGACGATGTCGC